>CALDSL010000537.1 GCA_937920255.1 uncultured Anaerolineaceae bacterium
TGGGGAGGGAATAAATAATGGCCGTGCGAACCGCTCTCCGCAAGCAAGTAGAAGTAGACAGCCCCACCCGGCGCATTGCCATTGGCGCTGTCTTTCTCGTTCTGGGGCTGATCACCCTGTTCGTCTTTGCCAGCGGCGTAGGCCCGGAGGACCAGTCGTCCTTTGGGTTGAACGCCAGCGGCGCCACCACCCAGGTGGATCCCTGGAAAGTTCCCGCGCTGACGGCGCTGTATGTCATCGCCGCGTTTGTGCTCGGCGCCGGCGGCTACCAGATGTTCCGGGGCTTTCATCACCGCACCAACCAGGTGCTGGCGCTGGTGGTCTTCGCGTTCATGTTTGGCTTTCTGGTATGGGCCGCGGCAGGCAAATCGCTCAACCTGGCCGGGCTGGTTTCCACCACCCTCTCGAAGGCAGTGCCAATCACGCTGGGCGCGCTTTCGGGCATCCTGTGCGAGCGCGCCGGGGTGGTCAATATCGCCATTGAGGGCATGATGCTGTCCGGCGCGCTGACCGGCGCAATCGTCGGCAGCGTCTCGGGTAGTCTGTGGGTGGGCCTGCTGGCCGCCATGCTGACCGGGCTGCTCATGGCCCTGCTGCACGGCTGGTTGTCGATCAAATACAAAGTCAACCAGATCATCTCCGGCACGGTGATCAACATCTTCGCCACCGGGTTGACTTCATACATTTCCGCCAAGTTCTTGCAGCACAATGAAGCCCTCAACAATCCGGGCATCTTCCAGCCGTTCAACATCCCGGGGCTGGTCGACATCCCCTTCATCGGCGCGATCCTGTTCCGCAACAACATCTTCGTCTACGCGCTGTTCATCTTCCTGATCGTGATGCAGGTGGCGCTGTTCAATACGCGCTGGGGACTGCGCATGCGCGCGGTCGGCGAGCACCCCAAAGCCGCCGACACGCTGGGCATCAACGTCATCCGCACGCGCTACTACTCGGTGATGCTGGGCGGCCTGATGGCCGGTTTTGCGGGCGGGTACTTCACGCTTGGTTCAGTGGGCCGATTTGACGAGGTGATGACCGCCGGTCGCGGCTTTATCGGCCTGGCCGCCATGATCTTTGGCAACTGGACCCCGTTCGGATCGTTTGGCGCCGGCCTGCTGTTCGGCTTTGCCGACGCGCTGGCCACCCGCCTGGCCATCCTGCAAATTCCCATCCCGTCAGAATTCCTGCTCATGGCGCCGTACGTGGCCACCATGATCATTCTTGCGGGCGTGGTCGGCCGCAGCCAGGCTCCCGCCGCGGACGGCGTGCCCTACGAGAAGGAATAAACCTTCATCAACACAAGCAAAAACGAGGCTGGCGCGACCAGCCTCGTTTTTGCTTGTTGACCCGGCGGGAGTTTCCGCGCATAGCTCCGCGGCGCAAGTACTGGTATAATGCCGGTGTGTCCAAAAAGTGGTTCGTCGCAGTCTGGGCTGCCGGAATGCTGTTTCCGGCCGCGTGGGCAAGCCAACAATGGCCTGCAACACAGGCTTTATTTACCCGTGTTTTTGCTTCTGAATGGGCGCATGTGATCGCGCATGTGATCCTCTACGGCGTGTTGAGCAGCACGCTATACCTAATGTTCCCGGCCGTTCGAAGCGACTGGCGCGCGCTGCTCCTGCTGTTCTCCTTCCTGACCATGTTTGCCATTTTGCAGGAAGGCATACAGGTGTTTGCAATTGGAGCGGGCTTTTCCAACGAAGAGCGGTTTGATCTGCAGATTGACCTGATCAGCAGCATCGCCAGCATCGTTCTGACCGATATGTTCCTCAAAGCCCGGCCGCGAATACCCATGCAAGGGTTCAACAAATGAAAGGGAAACCAACCCCATGAAGAAAATGCTGATCTGGTTATCGCTTGTGATCATCCTCCTGCCGGTTCTCTCGGCCTGCGGCGCATCCGCCGCGCAAACCACGCCAACGGTAGAAGCAACCCTCGACCAGAACCGGATGAACACGGCTGTAGCCGCGACAATGAGCGTGCTCAGCACCGAAGTCGCCTCGCTCAAAAAGACTGCGACCGCGCCGACGACCACGCCCACCCCGGCTGTGTCTACCACTCCCGGCACGCCTTCGGCGGCTACGGCCACCTCGCAGCCGCGCAGCGCGGTGTGCGACTTCGCCGCGTTCGTTGGCGATGTCACCATCCCCGACGGCACGATGATCCCACCCAACACGCCTTTCACCAAAACCTGGTCGGTCAAAAACATCGGCACCTGCACCTGGACGCCCAATTACCAGATCGTCTATGACGGTGGTGATCTGCTCGGCAGCCCGATGGCTGTGCCGATGGTCGACCGGAACGTGGCCCCGGGAGAAACGGCGCAGATTTCGATCACCCTGACTGCCCCGCCGGACAACAAGCGCCACTACAGCTACTGGAAGTTCCGCAACGATAAGGGCGGCGTGTTCGGCGTGGTGGACGCAGCCACCAACGAGGAGCGCCCGGTGTGGGCCGAGATCGTGGTGGGCGAGTATTACAGCTTTGTGGATAACATGTGCCTGGCCACCTGGAAGACCGGCGGCGGCACGCTGCTCAACTGCCCCGGCGACCCGAACGCGACGGACGGCGGCGCGGTCTACCGCTTGAACAGCTCGCAGTGGGAAGGCGACGTGTACGAAGATGAGCCGGTGCTGGTGTTGGCGCCGCCCGCCGGGGAGAACACCACCATCGTGGGCCAGTTCCCGCCGGTGATCGTGCCGCAGTACGACTGGCTGCTCTCGCGCTTTGGCTGCCTGGCGGACGTGCCGGAATGCAGCGCAACCGTGCGCATCACCTACAGCGTCGACGGCGGGCCGGAACTGCCGCTGTTCGAAGGCCAGCAGGAATTTGACGGATCAAGCGACCCGATCAACATTCAACTGGCTAACTATGGTATCGCCAACAAGTCGGTTTCGTTCCTGTTCTACGTGACGGCGAACGGAGAAGGCAGCAACACCAAGATTTTCTTCTTCATCCCGCGCCTGGACCCGAATAAATAATAACCATTAAATGGCCAATAACGAAGATGAGGCTGCCTCGCGCGGCCTCTTCTTTGTTATTTGGCCGCGCATAACCTGAAATATGTCTTTATTGATCGCATTCATGCTAAGATAATCCGAGTTATTAATATTTAGTCAGGGAGAGACGCATGGAGATTTTTACCGATCCGCAATCCTGGATTGCCCTTCTCACGCTATCCGCGTTGGAGATTGTGCTCGGCATTGACAATATCGTGTTTATATCCATTTTGGCAGGTAAACTGCCTGGGCAGCAGGCTGTCACCGCGCGCCAGCTTGGCATCGGCGCGGCGCTGATAACGCGCATTTTACTGCTTCTATCCATCTCATGGATCGTGCGGCTGACCCAGCCGCTGTTTACCATTTACAACTGGGAAGCCAGTGGACGCGACCTGATTCTGATTGCCGGCGGCCTGTTCCTGCTGGCCAAGAGCACCTACGAGATCCACGAACGGCTGGAAGGCGAAGAGGACCACGGCCGCGAGCTGCGCGCGCCGTCGATGGCTTCTGTGATATGGCAAATCGCCATCCTCGACCTTGTTTTCTCGCTCGATTCGGTCATCACCGCGGTGGGTATGTCCAACCAGATCATCATCATGGTATCGGCGGTAATCATCGCCATGGCGGTCATGTTGCTGGCCTCCGGCACGATCATGGATTTCGTCAACCGCCACCCCACCGTCAAGATGCTGGCGCTGAGCTTCCTGCTGCTGATCGGTTTTTCGCTGGTGGTGGAAGGCATCCACGTGCACATTCCCAAGGGCTACATTTACTTTGCCATGGGCTTCTCGGTGCTGGTCGAGTTCCTCAACCAGCGCTCGAGCGCCAAAAAACGCGCCGAGCCGGTACAGTTGCGCACGCCCTACGTGCACGAAAAGCCGGAGCAAAAACAGGCCGGAACCAGCGACTAGATTTTGCGCAATCCGGGGAAGCGCACCGCCACCAGCAGGCCGTAGGCCAGCGAGATTGCCGCCCCGATACCCAGCGCAAACGGCGCTCCGAACCAATCCGCCATAAAACCGGCTTGCAGGCCACCCAGGCGCATCATCGTCTGGGTGGTCATGGTATAAAAGCTCATCACCCGGCCGCGCATGTCGTCCGGTGACGCTACTTGCAGCATGGTATTGGCCAGCGCGTTCTGCCAGGTGAAGACAAACCCCATTCCCATCAGCAGCAGCATCGACAGCAGGAAGATGCGCGAGGTGGAAAAGAGCAGGAGAATGGTGGGAAAACCGATCGTCCCGATGGTCAGCATCAGCCCGCGGCGGGCGTTCGAGCGCAGCGAGGCGATATACAGCGCGCCCATCACCGCGCCGGTACCCACCGCTCCCAGCAGCAATCCGAGCGGCAGCGCCTCGGGCGCCACGCAGCGCGCGTTGCCCGGCCCGCACAGCAGGCCGACCACCGGCTGAGCGCTTTCCTTCAACACCACATCCGCGAACACCGGCATCAGCGTCGAGTAGGGCATCGAGAGAAACGCGCTGACCGCCACGATACTGATGATGACCTTGATGTTCAAATTCTCATTGACAAAGCGGACACCCTGCCCCATGTGCAGCCGCAGATCCGATGCCACGCCCGCGTGCGCCGGCGGCTCGGGCAGGTTGCGCATCACCGAAAGGCTGATGATGACCGCCAGGAAGGTGAACGCGTTGAGCAGAAACGCGATGCCTTCGCCCGTGGCAGCCACAATCACGCCCGCCATCGCCGGCCCCACCGCGCGCGCCATGTTGAACATGGCTGAGTTCAGCGCGATGGCATTCATCAAATCATCCTTGCCTTCCACCATTTCCACGGTGAATGCCTGGCGCGCGGGGAGGTCCACCGCGCTGGCCGAACCCAGGATAAACGCCAGCGCGAATACATGCCAGATCTGCACGCGGCCGGTGAGCGTCAGCAGCGCCAGGGTGAGCGCCTGCGCCAGCATGATCGACTGCGTGATGGTGATCACCTTGCGCTTCGAAACCCGGTCGACCAGTGAACCGCCCCACAGTGAAAGTGGGATGAGCGGGATGAGCGCCACGAAATTAATCATGCCCAGCGCGGCGGCCGAGCCGGTTAAACGATAAATCAGCACCTGCTGCGCCATTGTCTGCATCCAGGTGCCAATGAGTGATACGGTCTGTCCAATAAACCAGGCACGATAATTGCGGTGTGAAAGCGCGCGGAAGGTTGTGCCGAAACGGATTCCGCGGCGCGTTGGGGTGGCTTTGCTCATGGATGTTTGTTCTTCCCGGTTGATTATATCCCAGGCGAACAAAAACCACCGCGCGTTTTCTCCACCGGACTAATCGACCTGATACGGCACCTCGATCACCACCACGCCGGGCTGAAGCAGCAGCACTGCGCGCAGCATCAGGCCGGTCTGGCTGTGCAGGATGCTGGTCCAGAAGCTGTGTGAAACAAACTGCGGCACCACCACGGTAATGATCTCGTTCGGCTGGCGGATGCTGGCAAGCTTGACAATATAATTCACCAGCGGTTCCAGCAGCACGCGGTACTGTGAGTCGAGCACCACCAGGCGGATACCCTCGCCATGTACACTCCACTTTTCTTCCAACTGCTGGGTCTGCTCCGGGTCAATCGAAACATACACAGCGGTGATATCGTTGGACAGCGAGCGCGCGTAGCGCAGCCCTTCCAGCGTTCCCTGATGCACGCCGCTGATCGGCAGGATCACGCGCTGGTGCGCAATGCGCGGCAGGCTGCGGCGATTTTGCAGCGATAGTTTTGCCGCCAGGGTGCGGTAATGCTGGTGAATGCGGGAAAAACCCAGCGCCAGGATCGGGATCACGACCACCACGATCCACGCGCCATCAATAAACTTGGTGATGCCAAAGACCAGGGTCACCACCGCGGTGGCCACCGCGCCAATGCTGTTGGCGATCATTTTGACCAGCCACTTGGAGTCGTTGCGCAGCACCGAACTGGCCTCCACCCGCTCTTCGCCCGGGGCCAGACGCCCCACTTTCCACCAGCGGTAGGCCATGCCAACCTGCGACAGGGTGAACGACAAAAATACGCCGATGGCGTACAGCGGGATTAAGCGCGTGACGCTGGCGTCGAACAAGAGGATCAGTCCAATCGAGGCCAGAGCCAGCAGAACAATACCGCGTGAGAACACCAGGCGGCTGCCGCGGTAGGTCAACTGGCGAGGCAGAAAACCATCCTTAGCCAGGATGGCCGCCAGCCGCGGGAAACCGGCAAAAGCAGTGTTCCCGGCCATCACCAGGATAACGGCTGTCATTGCGACGGTGATAATGTAGAAGATGCCGGTTCCGTTAAAGACGGTGCGTGCAAGCTGTGAAATGACCGTCTCGTACTCAGACGGCAGCGCGTGGATGCGGGTGGCCAGGAACGATATACCCAGGAAGAGGAAGGACAGGATCGAACCCATCCAGATCAGCACCACGCCGGCGTTGCGGCTGCGCGGCTCCTTGAAGGCCGTGACACCGTTGGCGATGGCCTCAATACCGGTCATAGCTGAGGTACCGCTGGCGAACGCATGCAGCAACAGGAAGGGGGTCAACGCTGCCACCGGGCCGATGATCTCCAATTCTGGCGGGTTCACCACAGTGCCAAGCCCTCCAGTAAAGTACTGGAACAGGCCAGCCACCACATTGACCACCATCATGATCAGGAAGATATAGGAGGGGATCGCGAATGCCGTCCCGGATTCACGTACGCCGCGCAGGTTAACCAGCATCACAAACACCACCAGCACAATTGCCAGCGGCACGCGGTACTCGAACACCACCGGGAAGGCGGATACGATCTGTGCCACGCCGGACGAGATCGACACCGCCACGGTGAGCACATAGTCGATCAGCAGTGCCGCGCCGGCCATTTGGGCAGGAATATCACCAATATTCTCGCGCGCCACCACATACGCGCCACCCCCGCTCGGGTAAGCGTGGATGGTCTGCTCATACGACACGATGACGATCGCCATCAACACCACAATTGCCAGCGATAGCGGGAAGGCGTATCCCAAAGCGAGCGTCCCGGCTGCGGCCAGAATGACTAGCATTTCCTGCGTGGCGTACGCGGTGGACGACAGCGCGTCCGACGCAAACACCGCCAGCCCCACCAGCTTGCCGATCGTCTGGTGCGGCGCGTCGCCGGTGGGCAGCGGATGCCCGATCAACCAGGTGCGCCACCAGGTCTGGGGGTTTGTCTTTACCTCATGCTTAAAGGTCGGGGAATCACTGGTCTCGTTCGGTTCTTCTCTCATGTTCGCTCATCATGCTTTCAATCTTAAACGGCCATACGAAACTCGCACGGCCGCTAATGGATACTTTCCCGGTCTGCCCAATTAATCCATATGATGATTATGATGCGTTCGTCGCGCTTGTCAAGCGGTAGAATGCCAGCATCGAGGCTTCTTTACGGGCCTTTGGCGGTGATGTACTCGCTCACATCCACGTTGTACTGAATATCTTCCACCGTGAAAATGGCCCACGGCGTACCAACGTCCATCCAGGTCACCGCGCCAACGCGCATCGCAAGTTGGCCGCCAATATCACCCCATTCGCGGTTCTCGTTAATCCATAACACCTTGGCGGTACTTTCCGGGCTTTGGTAGCGCATCGATTCAAAGTGCGTGATCAGGCTGGTTTGCGGGTCAAAGCGCACCACAAACCGCTCCGAGCCGTCTTCAAACGGCACGGTGAGCAGCGCGGTGTGGTCATCCACGCCCTCCCACTCCACGCGTGGATCGGTCAGATACAGCGACGGGGTCCAGATCGTCTCCGCCCACAGCCCCAGGTTTGCGCCCTGGCGCGATTTCGGATCATCGCCGGTGGTGCCAAACGGCGTCTCGAACAGGGTTTCGCCGTTGAGATAACGCTC
>CALDSL010000538.1 GCA_937920255.1 uncultured Anaerolineaceae bacterium
GGAGCATACATGAAACTCAAAGACTTGTGGACGTTGGCGAAAAAGGCGTTTAAAGATTGGAGCGCGGACAAAGCTTCGCAGCTCGCCGCCGCGCTGGCGTACTATACCGTGTTCTCCCTGGCGCCGCTGCTGGTGATCGCCATTGCCGTAGCCGGTTTTGTGTGGGGCGAAGAAGCCGCCCGCGGCGCGATCGTTGGCCAGATCAGCGGACTGGTGGGGCAGCAAGGCGCTGAGCAGGTGCAGACCATGATCCAAAACACCAGCGCCGGGGGGCAGGGGATCATTGCTACCGTTATTAGCATCATCGTGCTGATCCTGGGTGCCACCGGGGTTTTTAACCACCTTCAGGATTCGATGAACACCATCTTCGAGGTCAAAAACAAGCCTGGCGCCGGCGTGTGGGCCACCATCCGCGAGCGGTTTTTATCGTTCGCGATGGTACTCGCCATCGGGTTTATGCTGTTGGCGTCGCTGGTCGTCACTGCCGCTCTCACCGCGTTTGGGACGGCCATGCTGAATCTGTTCCCCGGCTTCGAAATCTTGATGCAGATACTAAACTTCGTGGTTTCGTTCCTTGTGGTTACGCTGCTGTTCGCGGTCATGTTCAAATTCCTGCCGGATATCAAAATTGCCTGGAAAGATACGCTGCTGGGGGCGGCGGTCACATCGCTGCTGTTTGCGATTGGCCGCACGGCAATCGGGATTTACCTGGGCAACAGTGACCCCGGCAGCGCGTTTGGCGCGGCAGGCTCGCTGATCGTGATTCTGGTCTGGTTGTATTACACCGGACAGATCCTGTACCTGGGCGCGGAATTCACCCAAATTTATGCGCAGGAATACGGGCAGGGCATCCAGCCCAAAGAAAACGCGATGTGGATCACTGCCGAGGAACGCGCCCGCACGGGCAAGCTCAGCCAGAAGCCATCGCTGGAAGAGGCGGGCAAGCCCCCGGTTCCCGCGCCCAGCACCGAACCGCGCACGGCCGTGCCTTCCGGTCAGCATCAACCCGTGCCGGTAACCGGCGAGGAGCAGTTGGAGGAAACCCCGTCTGCGCTGGTTCAGGCGGCCATGCCCACGCTGGCGGCGTTTTTGGTCGGTGTGGTGGGGAGTATAATCATTGCAAGGGGTGAACGCACCCGCCCCATTGTGAAAAAACGGAATTAGTCCAACGCTGCCGTGTGGCAGCCTGAAAGTAGAAATGCAGGTGAACCAATGGTGGAATTAGGATACGCGTTATCCTCGGAAGAACACGCGCCCAACGACCTTGTGCGCTATGCCCGGCGGGCAGAAGAAGTCGGTTTTGAGTTTGCGCTCATCTCCGACCATTACCATCCGTGGACAGACCAGCAAGGCCATTCTCCATTTATCTGGTCCGTACTGGGTGGAATTGCCCAGGTGACGCAACGCATTTTGGTTGGAACCGGCGTCACCTGTCCAACCTTCCGCTACCACCCCGCGCTGGTGGCGCAAATGGCTTCCACCGTGGCGGCGATGATGCCCGGGCGCTTCTTCCTGGGCCTGGGCAGCGGAGAGGCGCTCAATGAGCACATCTACGGCGATCACTGGCCCCCGGCCGATGTGCGTCTGGAGAAGCTGGAGGAGGCGGTTCGCATCATCCGCATGTTGTGGGACGGCGAAGAGATCAGCTATTGGGGTGAATACTTCACCGTGGAGAATGCCTGTATCCACACTATGCCGGAAGGCACCATTCCGATCTATATCGCCGCCAGCGGGCTGAACGCGGCCGAACTGGTGGGCGAAATCGGCGACGGCCTGATCACCACCAAGGCCGACGCGGAAGTGGTGCGCCGGTTTGAGGAAAGCGGCGGTCACGGCAAGCCACGCATTGGGCAGGTGAAAGTATGTTGGGCCGAGGATGAAAAAGACGCGATGGAGACAGCTTTCATGTACTGGCCGGTTGCGCTGATCCCCGGTTCGCTGCACGCCGATCTGCCCACCCCCGCGCATTTTGAAGAGACGGTTTCGCTGATGCGCAAAGAAGATATTGGCTCGCAGATCGTGCTCGGCAACGACGTCGACCGGTATCTGGAAAAGATCCACCAGATGGAAGAGGCCGGCATGGATCACATCTATCTGCATCAGATCGGTCCGGACCAGGAAGGCTTTTTCCGTTTTGCGCAGAAGGAAATCTTGCCGCGATTTTCGGATTGATGGCCATCTTGTAGAGTAGGGCAGTTCAAGGCCAAAGGGTAGAGACGCAAGATTTTGCGTCTCTACTTCTTTAAAATCTGATTGACATTTATTCAAGATTTGCTATACTATTGATATATCACTGATATATCAGAGCCATTATGAACCTTGCCGAGCAGGCCTATCAATCCATCCGCAAAGAAATCTTGAGCACAGCGTTGCTGCCCGGGCAGCAGATCGTGCAAAACCAGCTGGCCGAGAAATATGGGCTGGGCATGACCCCGGTACGCGATGCCTTGCAACGCCTGGCGCACGAAGGGTTGGTGCAGGCGATCCCACGTTCGGGCTATACCGTCAGCCACATCACGTTTTCGGATGTGCGTGAGCTGTTTGAATTGCGCGGCATTCTCGAAACGGCGGCGGTGCGGCTGGCGGTGGCGCGCGCCACTGATGCGCAACTGCGCGAGCTGGCGGATAAGGCTAACTTCTCCTACGTATACAGTGATCGCGATGATTACAGCCGCTTTCTGGCGCGCAACCAGGAATTTCACTGCGCCGTGGCCCAGTTGGGCGGCAACCGCCGCCTGACCGAGCAGCTCGAGCGCGTGCTCGACGGCCTGACGCGCGTCTTTCATTTTGGCCTTGACCTGCGCGACAGCGCCGAAGAGATGCGCTCGGAGCACGTCGATCTGGTCGAGGCGCTGCTGCGGCGCGACGCGGACGCGGCGGTGGAGATTACCAGCAGTCAGATTTCCCGTTCCATCCAGCGCGTGATGGAAGCCCTCACCAGGAGCATGGAACGGGGTGTTGTTGCCGAACCCGCACCGGGTTTTCATAACGTTCCCAATGGAGAACCATCTCAATGACGAGCCTGACTCACCCTTCTGCGCTTCGGGTCCCTGACCTGCGCGGTCAAATCGTCGGTCTGGAACAGCAAGTGCCTCTGCTGGATGGCAGCATGCGCCAGTACGTGTACCTGGATAATGCCGCCAGCACGCCCTCCTTCAAAGGCGTGCAGGACAAGGTCAACCAGGCATTGCGGTGGTATTCCAGCGTGCACCGCGGCTCGGGCTTCAAGTCACTGCTTTCCACCCATGCCTACGACCGCGCGCGCGAAGTGGTGATGGACTTCGTCGGCGGCAGCCCGGATTGCGACGTGGTCATCTTTGGCAAGAACACCTCCGAGGTGATCAATATCGTCGCCTCATGCGGCAACTGGGAGCCGGGGGATGTGGTCATCACGACCCTGATGGAGCACCATTCCGACGACCTGCCGTGGCGCGCCGTGGC
>CALDSL010000539.1 GCA_937920255.1 uncultured Anaerolineaceae bacterium
ACAGGCTCGAGCAGGTAGGAGGGGACGATCTTGACGCCGTTGTCGTAGGTCTTGGTGTCGTTGATCGGAACTTCTCCACCCTTCAGCGCCGCGTCGACCATCTTGGCGGTCTGCTTGGCGAGTTCGCGGGTGTCCTTGAAGACGGTGAAGGCCTGTTCGCCGGCGATCATCTGCTTGATCGAGGCAACTTCCGCGTCCTGTCCGGTGACGATGGGCCAGGGTTTGTCGGCGGTGCCGTAACCCACGCCGCGCAGCGAGGAGATGATGCCGCGGCTAATGCCGTCATAGGGAGACAGAACGGCATCCACACGCTTTTCGGTGTAGAAGGCGCTCAGCAGGTTGTCCATGCGAGCCTGGGCGGTGGCGCCGTCCCAGCGCAGGGTGGAGACCTTGTCCATGCCCATCTGACCGGACACAACGACCAGCTTGCCGCTGTCGATGTAGGGCTGCAGAACCGACAGGGCGCCGTCATAGAAATAGAACGCGTTGGTGTCGTCGGGAGAGCCGCCGAACAGTTCAATGTTGAAGGGACCCTTGCCGTCTTTCAGGCCCAGCGCGGATTCGATCTGGCTGGCCTGCAGGACGCCAACTTTGAAGTTATCAAAGGTGGAGTAGTAGTCCACATATTCGGTCTTGGAGATCAGGCGGTCGTAGGCCATGACCAGAACGCCAGCTTCCTTGGCCTTCTTGAGCACGTCCGACAGGGTGCTGCCGTCAATCGCGGCGATGATGAGGACGTCCACGCCCTTGGTGACCAGATTTTCGATCTGGGCGACCTGGTTGGGGATGTCGTCTTCCGCGAACTGCAGCTCGGTCTTGTAACCCATCTCTTCAAAGACCTTGACCATGCTGTTGCCATCCGAAATCCAGCGTTCGGAGGATTTCGTGGGCATGGAGATGCCGATGTACTTCTGTTCGGCAGCCGGTTGAGCATTATCGGCGGCGGGGGCGGCAGCAGGGGCGGCGGCGGGCGTGCATGCTCCGAGGAACATGGACAGCACAACCAGAACCGCTAGTACAGAAAACAGCGAGCTCTTCTTCATCTATTGTTTTTCCTTTCGAGGATCAACGGGATTCCAGATGGGCTGGAGAAAATGGTATCTTCCTGTTATCGATACCGTGAACGATAACATGATATCATACACAATTTTTCGAGTCAATCACTTAACGGCATGATGAAAGTCATATTTTTTGTGGTAAATTGCGCATGCAGGGTGAAAACATGTGGGTGCGCCCAGGCGCACCCTTCACGTTTGCCTGTTTGATCGTTTGTATTCTCGTAGAGGCGGGTTCCAAACCCGCCCGATCACCGTCGTAATACCGATCAAGGTAACGTATGGCCATGGCAATGGCGGGCGGGTTTGGAACCCGCCCCTACGTAGGCAATGATAATCCTGCGTGCACCTCAACGTGCAACCGGCTTTTTTCGTGCCCGCTTTACATTCGTTCCAGCACGTGGGTGACCGCGGTGCTGGCCGGCCCGCCCAGGCTCTGGATCAGCGCGCGCTTTGCCCCGGCCACCTGCCCGGCCCCGGCCTCGCCGCGCAACTGCAGCGTGGCTTCCACCGCCTGGTAGACGCCGCTGGCGCCCAGCGTGTTACCGCGCGCCTTTTGCCCGCCCAGCGTGCTGACCGGCAACTTGCCGTCGCGGCCCAGCAGGCCGTCGCGCGCCATGCACCAGCCGGCGCCGCGCCGCGCAAACCCGGCCGCTTCCAGCGACAGCGCGGCAAAGATGCTAAAGTCGTCCGAAAGCTCGAACAAATCCACGTCGCCCGGCAGGATGCCCGCCTGGCGGCAGGCGCGCTCGACCGAGATGCGCGCGGCCTCAAACGACAGCAAATCCGGGCGGTCGTGCAGCGCCAGGGTATCAATCGCCACCGCCGAGCCGCTGATGCGCACCGGCGCGCGCCCATCGGGGCGCAGCAGTTCCGGCCGCGTGAGCACCAGCGCCGCCGCGCCGTCGGCATACGGCGCCATGTCAAACAGGTTCAGCGGATCGCTGACCATATCCGCGCGGCGGTAGGTTTCGATGCTGACCGGCGAGCGGTACATGGCGTTGGGGTTGGCGGCCGCGTTGGCGTGCGCCAGCATGGCAAACCCGGCCAGCCCATCGGCCGGCATGTTATATTCGTGCATGTAACGCCGCACCAACAGCGCAGCCTGCGCGGCGGTGCTCATCCCCGGCGTGAATTCATAATCGTAATCCATGCCCTGCGCGATGGCCGTATCCGGGCCGGTACCGAGCTGGTCGGTGTACTTTTCCACGCCCACCACCACGGCCACGTCGACAAAACCGGAGGCCACCGCCAGGTAGCCCATGCGCAGCGCCCCGCCACCCGATGCCCCGGCCGCCTCGATGGTGAATGATTCGACCCCGTCCAGGGCCAGGTTCTCGTTAATCAGCGCGCCCAGGTTGGCCTGGTGCGAAACCACCGACCCGAGGAAGTTGCCCACGTACAGCGCCTGTGGCTTCAGCCCGCCGGCATCCTTCAGCGCGGCCAGGATGGCGCGCGCCGAAAGCTGGCGCAGCGAAAGCTCCCAATGCTGGCCCACCGGAGTCTGTCCAATGCCTGCGATTACAACGTCGCTCATTCGTACTCCTGTTACTCGGCCAGCTTGCCACGGTAGCGCACGTAGGTGGCATAGTCGATCTGGGTGCGGCGGGCGATATATTCCTGGGTCTTCATCGCCAGGTCGCGGCGCTCTTCAATCGCGTCGGTCACGCGCAGCGAGAAGGCGTCCGAGCCGGCGCCCGAACCATAGGAGACCATCAGGATGCGGTCGCCGGGTTGGGCTTCATCCAGCACGGCGGTGAGGCCGATCATGGCCGCGCCGGCGTAGGTGTTGCCGATCACCGGCACCAGTAGCCCGGCGTTGAGTTGCTCGGGCTTGAAACCCATCATCGCCGCGGCGCGCTGCGGGAACTTGGTATTGGGCTGGTGCAGCACCACGTAGCGGAAATCCTGCGCCTGGGCGCCAAGCGCTTCCATCATCGCCTGGCCGGCCGCCAGCACGTGCTTGAAGTAAGCCGGGTCGCCGGTGAAGCGCTGCCCGTGCTCGGGGTATTTTTGCTGCGGCCGCCGCCAGAAATCGGGCGTGTCGGACACGTAAGAGAACGAGGCTTCGATCTCGGCCAGCGATTGGTCGGCCGGGCCGAGGATATAGGCCGCGCCGCCGGCGCCGGCGGTGTATTCCAGCGCGTCGCCCGGTCGTCCCTGGGCAGTGTCCATGCCGATGGCCAGGGCATAACGCCCCATGCCCGAACCGACCATTCCCATGGCAGCCACCATGGCTTCTGTGCCGGCTTTACAGGCGAATTCCCAGTCGCCGGCCTGGATGTGGCTGTGCGCGCCGATGGCCTCGGCCACGATCGTGCCGGTAGGCTTGACGGCGTAGGGGTGCGACTCTGAGCCTACCCATACCGCGCGCAGCTCGCCCGCCGAAATGCGCGCGCGGGCCAGCGCGTTGCGCGCCGCCTCGATCGACATGGTGATCACGTCTTCATCCAGGCCAGGCACTGCCTTTTCTTTAATCGGCAGCCCGCCGCGCCCGCCGCCGGTCCACACCCGCGCGATTTCCGCCGCCTGGATGCGGTAGCGCGGCACGTACGCGCCGTAACCGACGATCCCAACGGGGCGGTCGGGTCGCAGTAATATCGATGGTTTCTCAGCCGGTGATTGCATAGGTTGTTCCATTTCTTGTTTTATTACTCGGTTTGCTGGCCGTGCCGTACACTTCGACGGGGCTCAGCGTACTTTCTTATCGGTCCAGTTCATTCAAAATCTCTTGCGCCCGGTCGACGCGGATGGCTTTTTCCTGCACCATGCGCGCGGCCACGCGTTCCACCTGGTCGCCGGACGCGCCGGCGGCGATGGCCACCTGGCGCGCGTGCAGCCCCATGTGCCCGCGCTGGAT
>CALDSL010000540.1 GCA_937920255.1 uncultured Anaerolineaceae bacterium
CGCGCACCCAGTTGCGCTGGATGAAGTCCACCTCTTTGAGCAGGCGCGTTTTTTCTTCTTCAAACACGCGCTCGTAGTACTCCCACCGTTCCTGGCGCTGGAGCAGGTAGCTGCTATAGTTGCCGGAATAGACTTCCAACCCCATGCGGCTCATTTCCCAGATGGTGTTGACGGTATTGTCGAGGAAGTAGCGATCGTGGCTGACGATCAGTACCGCGCCTTCCCAGGTCTGCAGGGTGCGTTCCAGCCATTCCACCGCTTCAATATCGAGGTGGTTGGTGGGCTCGTCCAGCATCAGCAAATCGGGTTTTTCCAGCAGCAGGCGCGCCAGCAGGGCGCGGGTCTTTTGCCCGCCGCTGAGATGGTTGAGCGGCATTTCCCAGTGCGATTTGCCCAGACCCAGGCCTTCCAGCGTCTGCTGGATGCGGATGTCCATTTCATAGCCGCCGGCGTGCTCAAAAGCTGCCTGCAGCCGGCCGTAATCTTCCAGGAAGGCGTCGTCGTACCTTCCGGCGGCCATTTCGGCCTCCATGGCATGCAGGCGTTCCTGCTGCGCGGTGAGACCGGTAAAGACCGAGAGCATTTCCGAGTACACGGTATTATCGCGGTCGGCAAAGGCGTCCACTGCTTCCTGGCGCAGATAGCCGATCCGCCGGTCGCGGGCGATGTAGACCTGGCCGGTGGAGGGCTGGTTGATGCCCGCCAGGATCAGCAGCAGGGTTGTTTTACCGATACCGTTGGGGCCGATCAGGCCGATTTTACTGTCGTTGGCAATCGTGGCGGAGATCCCCTGAAAGAGATCGAAAGCGCCGAAGGATACACCCAGATTGTCAGCAGATAAGATAGACATGGTAAATCTCCAATTGTTTTGCAGCAGTCCGCAATGGCGTGGTGTGGACGTGGAAAGGGCGGGTACGCTCGCGGCGCAGTGCGAAGGGATTACCACACAAACAAAAACCGGCCGCGAGGATGGGTGTGCCCGGGCCGGTTGGATCTTATTAATTCGTATATCCGTTCCGTTAGCAGGCGCACTCCGACAAGGCAATGCCAACACCACCTGTGATGGTCATCGAAATGAATGCCTTGTAGATGAGATACGCCATTGCTTCCTCGTTAATCCTGATCCTAACGAAATTTTAAAGGTTTTGGGTGTCGGTGTCAACCTGGCCAAAAGGACAGAAAAAAGGAAAAAATGCTCCGCGCATGTTCGCGCGGAGCACTGGTTTGCGGTAGATCGTCAGAAGTTATGGGGCGGGTATAACTGCCACCAGAGTGGGGTCGGCGGTGACCCAGCAGCGGCCGGAGGCATCCATAGTGCAGTACACCTGCCACCACTGGCCGTCGGCGCTCACGCCGCTCACCTGAGCGGTCTCGCCGGCGCGCATCAGGCCTTCCATGGCATAGTTGAAACCCGGGCCGCTGCGCATGCGCACCGCTTCCACCGCCTGGACCATCTTGACATCCGTGGGCAGGGCGTCACCCACCGGCTGCAGGCCGACAAAGTAGCGCCCATTCTCGGGGGTGAGGATGCCATGCCAGTAGTACTTGCCAGCCGCATCGCGCCCGATGACCATCACCGCTTCCGAGTCGCCCATCTTGCCCAGGCCCGACACGTGCACCGCGCGGACCACGTTGGCCACCGGACCCCATTCTCCCAACGGATTCTTGCCGTTGAGCAGGGTTACCACATCCGTGGCGTAGATGGCAACCGGTCGCGAGACGTCTGACAGCCAGCTCATGCGCAGCTCGGCCAGGGCCTCATCGGCGGGGTAGTCGTAGAGTGACTGGTTCTGGGTCACGATCGAGAAGCGCGGCCCCATCATCAGCGCCAGCCTGGCGAAATCCTTGCTCTCCATCGTGTTGAACAGAGCGACCGTGAAGGCTTCCAGATCGCCGGTGGGCAGGCGGGTGGTGAAGTAGCGCCCGTTTTCAGGCACCATGATGCCGTGCCAGTAAAAGCGCCCGCTGCTGTCGCGCCCAATCACGAAGATGGCTTCCGAATCGGCGGCGGAGTTGAGGCCGGTCATGTACACGGCGCGCACCACATTGGCCACCGGGCCCCACTCGGCCAGCGGATCTTTGCCGTTTAGCAGGGAAGGCACATCATAACCCCAGTGCGTCACCGGCAGCGAGCCGTTCGCCAGCCAGCTCAGGCGCAGTTGCGCCAGGGCGTCGGCGGCGGGGTAGTCGTAAAGCGACTGGTTCTGGGTGACGATTGAGAAGCGCGAACCCATCAGCGTGGACAGTTTGTCAAAGTTGCGAGCTTCCAGCGCCTGGAACAACTGCTGCGCGAAAGCATTGCCATCCTGGGCCGGCACGCTTGTCACCTGCTGCACTGGCACGTTGGTGGCCACCGGCTGAGCCAGCACAGTGGGAACAGCGGTGGGGCCGGATGTCGGCGCAGCGCTCGGCGCCGCGGTTGGCGCGGTGGTGGGCTGGCTGGTGGATGTGCGCGTGACGGAGGCGGCGCCGCCGGATGAACCCGGAAGGGTGGGCAGCCCGCCTGCCTCTGGCGTGTTCACTGCGGGCGGAACCACCGAACAGGCAGCCGCGGCAAGCATAACAATAACAGACAAAATCGCAAGCATGTGTTTCATTTTCTTTCCCTCATCTTTTACACAGACCTTACGTGCAGTAAAACGTGCACATCAAATAAGACGCAGATGTAATCAATTAGTTCCATAAATTATGACTTTCCCCGACAGGCAAAGGGGGAAATACCCAATTGTCCCGCGCAGGTTGATTTCATATCATTAACAGGAATAGGAAAATTTACCAAGAATATGAGAGGTGAGTATGGCATCACGAACGAAGGAAATGAAAGATGGGCGGACCGGCGTGCGCATGGTGAAAACCAGCCACGATTTAGCCCAGGATGTACGCACGCAAATGGTTGAGTTGCTGAACAAGCAACTGGCAGATACCTTTGACCTGTTTAGCCAGACCAAGCAGGCGCACTGGAATGTCAAGGGCCCGCAGTTTTATCATCTGCATGAGTTGTATGATGAACTGGCCGAGCGTCTGCTGAGCCATGTCGATATGATCGCGGAACGCGCCACGGCGTTGGGCGGCAATGCCACCGGAACGGTGCGCATGGCCAGCCAATCCAGCCGGTTGCCCGAGTTCACTGAGGCGGAAGTTGGCAGCATGGAAAGCGTAAAGATGCTGGTGGAACGGTATGCAATCCTGGCGGAATCAACCCGCGAGGCGATTGACCTGGCCGACGAGGCCAAGGATACCGATACCAGCGACCTGTTTACCGAGGTGTCACGCGATCTGGATAAGGATCTGTGGTTCCTGGAGGCGCACTTGCAAGAAAACCGCTAAACGCGGTATTCAACAGAATATGGGGGTGTTGGCTCACGGTCAGAGGAACCATCTTCTGACCGTGAAGTCATCCCGAACCATATGACGAATATCCGGGGAAACACTGATTAGACATAGGGAAATCCCGTATAGGCTATGTAGGATATCGACCTGTAGAATACAGGTGAGGTACCTCCGGCGCGCAAGCCAGTTCATAGAAACCCCGGGGGATGAGGACTTATGATTAGAGTTGTTGTCGTAGACGACCATCCAACAGTGCGCTTTTCCATTGCTCGCATGCTATCCAAGCAGAACGATATTGATGTGGTTGGTGAAGGGGCAGATGGAAAGGAAGCGTTACACCTGGTCAAACAAGAACAGCCAGACATTCTCGTGCTGGATATCGAGATGCCGGTCATGAATGGTATCGAAGTTGCTGAAAGCATGT
>CALDSL010000541.1 GCA_937920255.1 uncultured Anaerolineaceae bacterium
CCTCTCCCCGCTGTTACGATCGCTCTTCCGTCAAAATCCTTTGGCGGGGAGAGGGATAAGCGCCTTCGTTGCATGACGATCGCGCGCGGTCTACTCAGATACGCTCAACTTCCGCGCAACCGCGGCATATCCAGCAACAGCACTTCCAGCAGAAGCTGCAAATTGGCGTTCCCCAGCCTGGGCAGGGCATCCTCCAGCGCGTTGATCACCCGGCGCGCGCCGCTGATCTCGGCGGCGATGGCCGCCTGCTCCACCCGCCCGGCCTGATCCGGGTTGGTCAACGGGGCGGTGGTGCCGGCGGCGCGCAGCAGCGCGTCTCGCCAGAACGACAGCCAGGTGAGCATCATCTCGCGCAGATTTTCGCGCAGCCGGTCGCGCTCCTCGCGCGTGTTGCCGCGCGTGCTGGCGGCGCGCTCAGCGAAGGCGAAGCGCTCGGCGCGGCTGGCGTGAAGCAACTGCCACAGGTCGTCCAGCCACGCGGCGCGCTGGTTCATCCGCTCGCCGTCCTGGCTGAGCCGGAAAGCCAGCCCCGGCCGCCCGCCGCATACGTGCGCCAGCAGGTCCGCTTTCGCGGCGTCCACGCCGCGCGCGGCCAGGCTCGCGCGCACTACCTCCAGCGGCAGCGGGCGCAGCCGCAAAATCTCGCAGCGCGAGACGATCGTCGGCAGCAGCGCCTCGGCGTTCTCGGCCGTCAGCAGCAGGATCACCTTTTCCGGCGCTTCTTCCAGCGTTTTGAGCAGCGCGTTCTGCGCGCTAGCGGTGGCCTCTTCAAAGCGTAATAATAACGCGACGCGGAAGCGGGCCTCATACGGCGCCAGGTTGAGCGCGCGCTGCAACTGGCGCACGGCGTCCACGGCGATATCGCCGCCCTCGCGCCCGGCCTGCACCACGGAGAGGTCTGGATGGGCCATGCGCTCGATCTGGGTGCAGGCGCGGCAGCCGCCGCACGGCTCACCCGGCGCGGTCGGCTGGGTGCAGTTGACCGCCTGGGCAAAGCGCAGCGCCAGCGTGCGCCGTCCCACCCCGGCCGGGCCGGTGATCAGGTAGGCATGGCGCATCTCGCCGCGCGCCACGTGCTGGCAGAGAATATTGGCGGCCCACTCGTGGCCGGTCAGGTTCCAGGGCATAGTGGGATTATACCTCACCCTCCTCTAGCTTCCTCATACATCGTCCCGATATCCTCATAGGAGGGTTCTCACCGCGAAGGCGCGAAGGACGCGAAGGAAACGCGAAGCAAAAATTATAGGGTTCACTTCGCGTTTTCTTCGCGCTCTTTGCGCCTTCGCGGTGAATCTTTTGCGTGGCCCGTTAAACGCGAGAGCCATCCTACGCCGACTCCACCACCGTCTCCTTCCCCCTCGCTCTTGCGAACAGCGCGGCGGCCGGGGTGAGCAGGGCGGCGCTCAGCGCCAGCGCGGCGCGCAGCGAGCGCAGCCCCACCGCGCCAACCGCCGGGCCGCCGGTCACCTGGCCCAGCGCGTCCATCTGGTTGACCATCGAGAGCATCGTAGCGCGCACGCGCGGGTCCACCTGCTGGACGATCCAGGCGTCATACAGCGGGTGGAGCAGCGAGCGCAGCAGGCCGAACAGCATAAACACCACCACCGCCAGCCAGAACGGCTGCGCCAGGGCATAGCCCACGCCCAGCGCGGCCATCAGCAGCGCCACGCCCAGCAGCCAGGCGGCGGTTTGCTCCGACCGGCGCGTGACCTGTTCCAGCCGCCGGCGCAGCGCTTCGATCACGCCCAGCGTCAGCAGCGTGCCGGCTACGTGGATGCTCCCCAGCCACACCACTGGCGGCAGATCGCCAAACGGCAGCGCGAAACTGGACAGCAGGTGCGGCTCGGCCAGCCGGTCCCAGCCCTCGCTGGACGCGCCCAGGAAGAACACCACCGCCGCCAGACCGATCAGCAGCGGCGATCCGCGCATGGCCGAAGCGCCGGTGCGCAGCGTATCCCACATGGCGCGCAGCGGGTTGAGGTCGCGCGCCGGGCCTTCACGGTGCAATGGCCGGAAGTTGTTTTCCGGCATGACGATCATCAAGAACCCGGCCAGCGCGATCAGCAGCGACCCGCCCAGCACGTACGGCAGGCCGGGGTAGATGCTGCCAAAAACCATGCTGGCCCCGATCCCCACCAGCCCGGTGACGCGCGCCACCTGCCCGGCGCGCAGGGTGATCTCGCCCACCGCTTTTTCGCCCTCTTCGTTGGCCAGCCAGGCCTCCAGCGCGCCGCTGAGAAAGGTATAACCGGCGCCATTGATCACCTGGGCCACGATGACCCAGGCGAAGACCGGCGCCAGCCCGGTGAGCACAAACCCCGCCCCCAGCACCGCCGCGCCGATGATCACCGACAGGCGGTGACTGAACGTATCCGCCACCACGCTGGTGGGCACTTCCAGCAGAAGGACGGTGCCTTCCAGGGCGGTGCCCACCAGCACCAGTTGCAGCGGGTTCATCCCTACCGTGGCGACGAAGTAGATTGGCAGGACGGTGAACATCATCTCAAACAGAAACTGCTGTACCGCCCGGAACAGCATGTACACCCGCCGCGCGGGCAGGGGGCGGCGCGCCAGTCTCATTCGCCGTCCTCTTCGTTTTCGGCTTCGAGCTCTTCTGGCAGTTCCATTTCGATGCGGCCCACATGGCGCATCCACATGGAGGTGGCGATGTCCCATGCGTCCAGGCCGGGGATGCTGCGATCGAAGTACTGGCACAGCCGCAGCACGTCGCGGCGGAAGATGTCGAACGCGTCGCGATTCTGCGCCGGGTTGACCGCCTGGGGGAAGTCGATGATGCGCACGTCGCCCTGCCAGTACAGCACGTTGTAGGCTGAGAGGTCGGCGTGAACGCGGCCGTGGGCCAGCATGGTTTCCACCGCGGCCATCAGCCGGTCAAACAGCCGGCGCGCCTCGGCCTTGCGCAGCGAAACGGTGTTGAGCGTGGGCGCAGGGGTGTCCAGCGCGCCGATATACTCCATCAGGATGGTATTGTAGCCGCGCGCCAGCGGGCGCGGCACCGGCACCCCGGCGGCGAACAGCAGCTCCATGGTCTGGAACTCGTGCTCGATCCACGACATGTGCACCAGTTCCTTGCCCACCGCTGTGCCGTGGCGCACCGCTTTGAGATAGCGGCCGTCGCGCACTTCCTTGCCGTACTCATCCAGGATCTTGCGGCCCTGGCGGTAGCGCGCGTCATTGCGCAGGTTGCGCATCATGCGCGGGCGGTAGAGCTTGGCCGCCACCAGCCCAAAACCGGTCTGCGGGTGGGCCGAGCAGCAGTAGACGTTGGCCTCCTTGCCGCCTTTGACCTTGCGCAGCACGTCGGTGATTTTTTCTTCTTCAAAAAAACCGCCCAGGTAGTTGAGGATCCAGATGCGCTCGTGGCGCGAGGCGGCCAGGGTGGGGTGGAACACTTCCTGCCCGTCCACCTCGCCCGGGCGGCCGTATTTTACGATTTCATCCAGCACAACCTGGTCACTGCGCTTGCCCTTGAGGGTCTTTTTCGAAACAGCCTTCGACGCGCGCCGTTCCTGGCGGGTCGAACCGCGGGAATCTTCAAAATCATGCAGAAAAGACATTGTTACGCTCTCACTTGGAACCAGAAGGAATCGGGCCGGGGGGTTTAAACAAAAACGCCACCGGCAGGGATTGCGGCGGCGGCCAACGCGTGTAAAGACGCGGTTACGGCAGCACCCGGCGCTCCCCGAACAGACAGACAGTATTCGCAGCCGTCTGCGCGGCCGCATGGATGATGCATCTTGCCATGTCGGGGTCCTCCTTTCCAGTGTTGTCGAACGTGGAAATAGTAGCACGAGGAAGGGCGAAAGTCAAGCGGTTTGGTTGCTGTCGGTTTGCTGTCCCTGGTCGCTTTATTCTCCGCGTCGCAGGCCCTCACCCTACCCCTCTACGCTTTGCGTGCCCTGCGGGCGACCAGAGGGAGAGGGAACGCAGAATCTCCCTCTCATACGTATCAAGCTAACGCTCTTATCCCTCTCCCCGCACGGCGAACAAGGTGATTTTTTGGCCAAATTCCAGCGGGGAGAGGTTAGGTGAGGGGTAAAATTCGCGCCAAAAAGCCCCTCACCGCACCTCTCCCCGCTGGTTGGGTCACTTTAACGTCTTCGTCCTCTAGCGGGGAGAGGCAAAAATGTCTTAGCTTGATACGTATGGGAACGCAGAATCTCCATCTCCCTATGGTCGCCCGCAGGGCACGCAAAGCGTAGAGGGGTAGGGTGAGGGCACGCGACAG
>CALDSL010000542.1 GCA_937920255.1 uncultured Anaerolineaceae bacterium
TCGAACCGTGAGCCTCGATGATTTTCTTGACCAATGCCAGGCCAAGACCAGTGCCGCCGTATTTGCGGGTCGATGATCCGTCCAACTGGTAGAAGGGTTCGAAAATTTCCGCGACGCGCTCGGGTGGAATTCCAATGCCGCTGTCGGTAACGCTGACCAGCACGTCCGGTTGGGCATATTCCAGCCGCAGCGTAACCGTGCCGCCGCTTGGGGTAAATTTGACGGCATTATCCAGCAGTTGATAAACGGTCCAGGAGATCTTTTCTGCGTCTAATTCTACACCAGGAATGTCTGCAGGACAAATGGTTTCGAAATTTACGCCCCGTTCCGAAGCCACCTGCCGGATGCGCTCCGCCAGGGAAATGAAGATGTCCTGCAGGCGCGCGGGCTGCAGCCGCAGGCTCACGTCTCCGCGCTCGGCCACCGAGAACAGGATCAGGTCTTCGATCAGGCGTTCCAGCCGGCCCGCGGAGCGGATGAGCACGCGGATGGTGTGCATCTGTTCTTCGTTCAGCGGGCCCAGGTCGCCGGCCGCCAGCAGATCGAGATAGCCCTCAATGTGGGTCAGTGGGGTGCGCAGTTCGTGCGAGATGTTGGCGACGATGTTGGTTTTGAGCCGGTTGACCGCTTCCAGCTTTTGCAGCGCCTGTTCCAGCTCGGCGGTGCGTTCCTGCACGCGGCGTTCCAACTGGCGGTTGGCGGTTTGCAGCGCGGTGCGCAGTTGCAGGATCTGCTCGGTGATTGCCTGATCCAGCGCGGCGCGCGTGATCAGCCCCAGGTCGACCAGCGCCTGTCCCAGCAGGGTGGGGCCTTCGCCGCGCCGGGCGGCCTGGTAGTCGAGGGCGCGCTGCAAGTCCTCGGCGCTGAGCAGGCCCTTTTCCACCAGATAATCCCCCAGGCGCGGTACCAGCACTTCCGGGGTAAGCGGGCGCAGCCCCACATTGGGGCTGCCCGCCGGCGCGGTAGGCTCGCTCACGACTGCCAGACCCATTCCCCGGCCACCATGGTGGCAGCCGGCTGAACCGTGTACAACTCGGCCGGCGCAAGGTCGAATGGGTCGCTGTCAAATACGATCAGGTCCGCGTAGAAGCCGGGTGCAAGCTGTCCCAGTCGCCGCTCCAAACCGGCGGCGAAGGCCGGGCCGGTGGTGTAGCCGTCCAGCGCCTGCTGCAGGCTCAACCGCTGCTCGGGGTACCAGCCCTCGGGTCCCGGCTGGCCGTTATGGCGCGTGCGCGTGACCGCGGCGTGGATGCCCCAGAACGGGTTGGGCGATTCCACCGGGGCGTCGGAACCAAAGGCCACGCGCGCGCCGCGCTCCAACTGCGTGCGCAAGGCGTAGGCGCCGGCCGAGCGCTTGCCCCAATGCTTGTCGGCGATGAACATATCCGACGTGGCGTGGATCGGCTGCATCGAGGCGATCACGTTCAGGCTGGCCAGCCGCCCGTAATCGTCGGGGTGCAGGATCTGCACGTGCTCGATGCGGTGGCGCAGCGTGGGCGCGCCGATCTGGCCTTCAAACACGCGCAGTTGCTCGTAGGCGTTCAACACTTCGTGGTTGGCGCGGTCGCCGATGGCGTGAATGGCCATGCTGATGCCGGTTTTCACCGCTTCCTGGCCGTATTCGACGATCTGCTCGGCGTCCAGCATGGGG
>CALDSL010000543.1 GCA_937920255.1 uncultured Anaerolineaceae bacterium
AAACCTGCAACGCCTGCCACGGCAACGCAGATCTGTTCCTCACCGCCGATAAGGTGAAGCCGGAAGAACTGGACGCCAACCAGCCCGTGATCGTTCCGGCTGTGCCTCCCGCGAAGTAATACCGATCAAACCAAACCGTAATCAGCCGTCTATCACAAGGAGAAACAGATGTCGAAGAAGTTGCTTTTGCCCGTTACCCTGCTGATCCTATTCAGCTTTGTGCTCGGCGCCTGCGCGCCGGCCGCGGCCCCAGCCGCTCCGGTTGAAGTCCAGCCGACGGTGGCGGTGGTTGCGCCCACGGCTGTGCCGCCCACCGAAGTTCCGCCGACCGAAGTGCCGGTGGTTGCCCCGGATATGCTGGCGCTGTTGAAAGACGTCGTCGCCAGCACCGGACAGGAACAGGGCTACGGCGCTGTTGCCGCGCAGAAACTGAACGAAATGCTGGCCGACCAGCCGCCTTTCCTGCTGGACCTGCGCGAGCCGGCCGAAGTTGAAAAAGACGGCTACATCGAAGGCGCGGTGAATATTCCGGTTCGCGATCTGCTCAAGAACCTGGATAAACTGCCCGGCCTGGACGACCCGATCGTCGTCTACTGCGCCTCCGGCCACCGCGGCGGTTTCGCCCTGACGGCCCTCAAGCTGATGGGCTACACCAATGTGGTCAACCTGGGCGGCGGTTTGAATGCCTGGAAGAAAGCCGAATTCGCGGTCGAAACCGGCGCGCCGGCTGCCCCGGAAGCCATCTCCACGCCGATTGTGGAAAACCAGGCGCTGTACGTGCTGGTGGATGAATTCCTGACCAGCCTGCCCGAGGGCTTTGCCGCCATGGGCGCCACCGCGGTGAATGAAGCCCTGGCCAGCGGCGAGACCCTGACTCTGGTGGACATCCGCCGTGAGGACGAGGTTTCCAAGAACGGCTATATTGAGGGCGCGGTCTTCCTGCCCCATGAAGTCATCCTGGACAACCTGGAACAGCTTCCCACCGACCAGAAGATCATCGTCTACTGCGGTTCCGGCCAGCGCGGCGGCATCATCGTCTCCGGCCTGCGCATGCTGGGCTACGACGCCTACAACCTGGGCGGCGGGATTAACGCCTGGAAAGCCGCGCAACTGCCGCTGGAAGGCGTGGTTGACTGGAACGCCGTTTGGAGCGAATGGATCACCAACCTGCCCGCCGGGTTCTACTCGAAGGGCGCTGCCGACGTCAACACTATGCTGACCGAAGGTGATGTGACCCTGGTGGACGTGCGCGAAGCCGCCGAAGTCGAGAAAACCGGTTATATCCAGGGCGCCATTCATATTCCTGTCCGCGATCTGTTGAAGAACCTGGACAAACTGCCGGCCCAGGATGAAACCATCATCATCTACTGCGCCTCCGGCCACCGTGGCGGGCTTGCCATGGCTGCCCTGCGCCTGCTGGGCTACACCGAGGTCTACAACCTGGGCGGCGGCACTGGCGCCTGGACCAAAGCCTCGCTGCCCCTGGAAACTGGCCTTCCGGCCGAAGCCGAGGCTGGAACGACCCCCGAAGTTGATCCGATCCGCTTCGCTGATCTGGATGCCTTCCTGAGCAACATGCCGGAAGGTTTCTACACCGTGAGCGCCGCCAACCTCAATGCAGAGCTGGCCGAAGCGGCTCCGTTCATGCTGGATGTGCGCACCCCCGAAGAGGTTACCGCCGATGGCTACATCGAAGGCGCGACCCTGATCCCGGTCAACGAGCTGTTCACCCAGTTCGACAAGCTGCCCACCGACAAGAACGCCAAGATCGTCGTGCTGTGCAAGTCTGGGCACCGTGGTTCGTTTGCCATGATGGCGCTGCGCATGCTCGGTTACACCGATGTGCGCAACCTGGGCGGCGGCCTGAATGCCTGGCTCGCGGCCGAACTGCCGGTCGTAAAGCAGTAATTTCCCTCCGTATTCAATAAACCAAACCCCCCGCTCGCGCGAGCGGGGGGTTTGCTATCCACAAGCCACCCGTACAAACCCTTGATAATGTTTACCAAAAACAGGTACAATTATGCCTGCCAGGAAAATGTATTGCCTGCCACGGGCAAATCGAGACGCTGGCGGACCATGTATAGGGGAGATACCAATACAGCCAGGCGTCGTTGACCGCATAATTACACAATAGCCTTTATCAGGTTGCAGCATGACACAACAACAATATGATGTTTTTCACTACCACATCCTCCTGATTGATGATGATGAGGATGACTATATTCTCACGCGAGAGATGCTGGAGAAGGCCTGGAAGACAAAATTCTTCCTGGAATGGGCCAAAGACTACCAAACCGGAATACTAGCTGTAAAGAGCAACCAGTACGACGCGATCCTGGTCGATTACGATCTCGGTTCGCGTGACGGCATTCAGTTCATCAGCGAGTCGATCCATTTGGGAAATGAGCAGCCAATGATCCTGCTCACCGGCCGCGGTGGGATCGAGATTGACCTGGAAGCGATGCAGGCCGGAGCGTCGGATTATCTCAACAAAAGCGAAATTAATGCCTCACTGCTCGAGCGTTCAATCCGCTATGCGGTCGAACGCAAGCGCAGCGAGCTGGCGCTCAAGCAAAGCGAAGAACGCTTCCGCCTTGCCAGCCAGGCCGTTAACGGCGTGGTATATGACTGGAGTATTTATACCAATACCATCTACCGCTCCGACGGCCTGATGGAAATGCTCGGGTATTCACCTGACGAAGAGGTTTCCATCGATGCGTGGTTAGCGCGGGTTCATCCCGAAGACCGCGATAAACTAATGGGCGTCATGGAACACATGCAGCAATCAGATCAGACGCGTTACGAGACCGAGTATCGCATCCAACGCAAAGATGGGCGCTGGATCAGCGTGCAGGACCGCAGCCTGATCGTCCGGGATGATCATGGCAAGATGGTGCGTCTTGTTGGCTCATCCGTGGATGTCACCCAGCACCGGCAGGATGAAGAACAACTACGTTACCAGGCCAAATTGCTGGAGAATGTAAAGGATGCCATCATCGCCACCGATGTGAATAGCCACATTACCGCCTGGAATCCTGGCGCCGAGGCATTGTACGGTTGGAAGAGCGAAGACGTTCTGGGGAAAAACCTGTTTGATGTGCTTCCATCGGAAGTGTCGGTGGAGGAACGCCATCTGTTCGCCAACAAAAACGTCGAAGGCAACATCTCGACCCTGAACACGACCCAATTCCGAAAAGACGGAAGAACCGTCTATGTGGAAGGCACAATGATCGCGCTG
>CALDSL010000544.1 GCA_937920255.1 uncultured Anaerolineaceae bacterium
GGTCGTACTGGCGCAGCAGCGCGCGCAGGTTGATCAACAGGGCGCGTTCGGGCCGCAGCGCCAGGCGCGCCGTGCGGCCCCCATCCATGCCGGCCAGCAGCCAGCGCGGCAATCCGTGTTGGGGGTCGACGTCCGGCTCCAGGCGCAGCACGCGCAGCGGCGCGGGCGGGGGGTCGAGGTCCCAGCGCGAATCCAGCACCTCCAGCGCCAGGATGCGCCCATCGAGGGCGGCCAGCACGCGGCAGCGCGCCAGCGGAAAAGTGCCAAAAGCGGCGGCGTGGCGCAGGCTGACGGGCAGATCGGCGTTGTAGTAGGTCAAGTCAGGGAAAGCGCGCGCGGCGCGGGCAAACAGGCGCGGCGCGGCCGCGGCGCGTTCCACCTCGGCCCACAGCACATCCAGCGGCTGCGGGCAGAACAGGTCGCGCCCCGCGCCGCGCTCCAGCCGCGGGCGCTCGGGCTGCGCTTCCAGAAACTGCCACAGCGCGCGCAGTTCCCCGGGCGTCCCGGCGGCGCAAAAGCGCACCGGCAGGGGCTGGTGCAGGCGGCGGCGCCGGCCGTCGTCGCACAGCAGCCACAGCGCCACGCCATCCTGCGGGTCCTCGTACACGTCCAGCAGCCAGCCGGTGATCTCAACCATCGTCCGGCAGGGGAGGCAGCGCGCGCTCCACCAGGTCGCGCAGGCGCATCACCTCCTTGTGCTCTTCCAGCAACATGGCAATCAAGAACGTCTCTAGCGGCAGGGCGTGGGCGGCGTAGGCCGCCGCCGCCAGGTGTTTCTGCGCCGCGGCGAAAAGGTCATCCAGCGCCTGCTGGTCGCCGCGCCGCAGCGCGCGCCGGAAGCGCGAGAACGCCTCCTGCTCCTGCAAAAAGGTCTGGGTGATTGACGGCAATGTCCTTCCCACACGTTTCTTCTCCTTGGTAATAAAGTTTTGATCCCGCAAAGGCGCTTTCCCCCTTGCGGTTGATCGACAATCATAGGTTTTTGCGCGTTATCTTGTTGGATGGTTCATCTCTTTGCCAGACTTCACACCTTTCACGGCCAGAAGTTGTAGGTTGGGTTGAGCGGCAGCGAAACCCAACGCTTTTGGCAATGATTGTAAAGAGCGTTGGGTTTCGCCCTTCGGGCTCAACCCAACCTACGAATTGCCCACCTTACACAAACAAGCGCATCTGCCGGGCGGGCGCGGGGAGCGCTTCGGCCGGGTAGAGCAAGCGCGCGGGCAGCGCTTCGCACAGCACATCCACCAGCGCCAGGCGTTCGGGTCCGGCCTGCGCCGGCGGGCGCGTGCTGATCACCACCGCCCCGCCCCGTCCCAACCGTTCCACTTCCGCCAGCACCGCGCCCAGCAGCCGGCGCGCTTCGGGCAGCGGCACGCTGTCATCGTAGAAGGTGCACAACAGATCCAGCACCAGGGTGGGCGCGCTGCCCGCCGACGCGTCGCGCAGCAGCGCCAGCATCTGGTAGCAGGTAAAGGCGCGCGCCATGCGGATGCGGCCCAGGGCTTCCTCCACCCGCGCCGTCTGGCGGCGCAGGCCGCGCGCCACGGCGTAAGCGTTGAAGTGATTGCCGCCGTCCAGCACGCGCAGCGGCCCGTGCAGCGCCAGCCGCGCTGTCAGGTCGAGCATGGCGTCGCGTGCGGCCTGGGGCGCCACCAGCACCGTCACCGGTTGAGCGAGAGGCAGGGCGATGGGGTTCATGCACACAGGGTAGCACCCGCCGGCGCGCGAAACAATCCCACTTGGGGTGAGAAGGTGGCGGGAGAATCATGGGACGCGGCGCGGGAAACAGGGAGGATGCGTGGGGGAGAAAACGGGTTAATCCTGTGGGTCACCCTGCGGGTCACCCGCAGCGTAACACCCACATATGCGCGGGAGCGCGGTTTCACCCCTGCATATCAGGGCGGTTAGAGCATTTCATCCCAGCGGGTAAAGTCCCAGTGCAGCATGCGGTTGCGCAATTGCTGGCGGTTTTGCACGCCGAACTTGTGCAGGGCGTGGTTGGCGTGGGTTTTAACGGTCTCCGAGGAAATGCTCAAGCGGCTGGCGATCTGCGTGGTGGTGTAATTCAGGCAGATCAGCGCCACCACCTGTTGCTCGCGCGGGGTCAGCCGGCGCCATAGCTGGCGCGAATCGTCCTCGGCCTGATGCTGCTGCAGCGCCTGGGTCATCAGCCGGCGCGCGATCTCGTCCGGCGGGCGCTGCTCGCGCGCCGCCAGTTCATTGAGCGACTGCAACATGCCATCGTCCAACTCAAACGTACGCCGCGGTTCGGCGTCTGGCTGGGGGCGCGGCAGGCGCAGCAGATGCAGCAGTCGGTTCCACAAGGACATACTATCATTGTATCGAACAAGTGTTCGTACGTCAAGAAATGGTTTAAAAGCAAAACCGTTAACACGAATAGGAACGAATGAGCCGAATAGCACGAATAAAGCTTAAGAAAAAGCATTATTCGTGCCATTCGGTTTTATTCGTGATAACGCTTTTGCCCTTATCTTAAAATCCGCGGCATGAACCAGAAGGCGCGGTCTTCCCACGAATCGCCGTTGTTGAGCACCTTGAAAATGAAGACCACCTTTTTCTCGGCCAGCGCGGTCAGGTCGATCTCGATGCGCTTGATCTTCTTATCCTGCACCTGCGGCCAAGTGCCCAATTCCTGCACCGGCCCGCCGTCGACGCTGTACAGCAGCTTGAAGGTGACGCTGCAGTCGTCGCTGCGGCTCAGGCAGCCAACGGTGGTCTCGAAGCGGTTGCGAGCTTTGATGCCCACCTCGGGGAACGTGCCCTGGATGTAGCCGTCCTCGCCGTTGCCGGGCAGGGTGATGATGGTGGGCTCGTCTTCCTTGCGGCCGCCCTCCAGCACCGGTTTCTCCAGGACGAACACCGCGCCGTCGGGGTTGGCCGCGCTGGGGCAGGCGATGGTGCGTTTATTCCCGTCGCTGCTCACCACCTCCCAGGTGGCGTCGCAATAATTCTTAGCCATGTTATAGATTTCATTGGAGGCCGAGCCGGGGCGCACCACGTTGACACGGATAAAGAAGGGCTTGTCGGCGGCGTCGCCCACCCCAAATAGCGCGCCGGTGTCCGTTTTGAACATGAACTCAGCGCGGTGTCCGCCCGGCTCTTCGGGGATGGTCAGCTTGACCGAAACATAAGCCAGCTCGCCGGGCAGCACGATTTTATCGAGATTGGTGGCCAGCGGGGCGTTCATCTCCGACCCACCCACCTGCACCACGGTAAAGTCTTCGGTCCAGATGCACGAACCCTCATTGCGCAGCAGCCAGGTCTTGGTGACTTCGGTGCCCGATTTGACGATCTCGCCGTCCGGCACAGTCACGTCGGCGATGTAAAGCGCCTTATTGCACGGCAGCGCCGTGGGCGTGGGCGGCAGCGGGGTGTTGGTGGGCGGCATGCGCGTGGCAGTGGCCGTGGGGGTGATCGGCGTGGACGAGGGCGCAAGCGTGGCGGTGGGAATGGCGGTGCTTTCTGCCTGCGGCGGGGGCGTGGCGCTCATAAACGCCACCACGGTCTGCAGCACCGATTGGGTCATCTGCGCGCTGGCGGTTTCCAGCGCCGGGTCGCCCGCGATGCTGGCAACGGGCTGCGCGGCGCTCAACCCTGGAAGAACGCAGGCCCCGGCGATGAGCGTAACGGCAAAGCCCAGCATAAGCGTGATGGTGAGTGTCGAAGGCCGTCGGTTCATGCTTCCTCCATGAGACTGCGGTGGTGGGGCCAGGATGCCAGATGATATGGCATATTTTTGTTATTATAAAGGTTTTGAGGACGGAAAAACCGGGTTTGGGCGCTACCTAACAAAAGAGAAAAGCCCGGATGATTGCTCATCCGGGCCGGGAGATCGATCGGTTATGCGCTAAGGCGTCGAGGTCAGGGTTGGGGTCGGCGTTTCGGTTGCAGTGGGCGTGGCCGTTTCGGTCGCGGTGGCGGTGGGGGTCGGCGTCTCGGTCGCGGTGGGCGTCAGGGTGGCCGTCGCCGTGTTGGTGGCCGTAGGCGTGACGGTGGGCGTGTGGGTCACGGTGGCGGTGGGACCCTGGCGGTAAATGGCCGGAGCGAGCCATAGCGCGCGGTCGTCGACGTTGGAGCCGTTGTTCGACACCCGCAGGATAAACTGCACATCCTTGCCGGCCAGGCTGCTCAGGTCTTCGCTTACCTGGCGCCACATATTGTCATACTTCTCGTGCCAGCTACGGAACTTGACTTCCTTGCTGCCTTCGATGTAGTTCAGCTCAAAGGTCACGTCGCATTTGGGGCTGTTCTTCTGGTTGTACAGGCAGCCGATGATGGCGCTGAAGCGGTCGCCGCTCTTGACACTGAAAGTGGGGTAGCGTCCCTGAATGTAACCGTTGTTGCCGTCGCTGGGCACCATCACCAGACCCGGCTCGTCTTCCAGCTTGCCATCCTCGAGGGTGGGAGAGCTGCTGCGATAGACGATGCTGCTGGCAAAGCTGGGAATGCCCGGGCAGAACAGGTTGCTGGTGTTGGGCGTGCTCCAGGTGGCGTTGCAGAAATTAGAGGTGAAGGCCAGCGCGATCCGGTTGTTAAAATCGGGTTTGTCGGCCACAGTGATTTCGGAGGTAAACACCTGGTTGCCGTTGATGCCGAACTGCACGCCGCTGGCGTTGGCCAGCTTCCACGTTCCGGTGTAGGAACCCTTACCCGAGGGCGCTTTCTGGGGGACGACGATGTCCACGGTTTCACCCGGGCGCACGGTGACGTTCAGGCGCGCAAAGTCCGGCCCGCTCATCTGATGGCCGCCCGCGAAGACCACCATGTAATCGGGCGTCCAGGTGCAGGAGCCGGTATTCTTCAACCGCCAGGCCTTGGTGAAGACCTCGCCCGGCCAGAACACAGTTGCGTCCTGCGCGCTCACGTCAGCCACAAACGCCGCCTGGTTGCAGGCCACGGCCGGCACAGTCACCGTCACAGGAGCTGTGGGGAACGAACTGACCGGTGTGGAGCTGGGCTGCCAGAAGGGGGTAAGCGACGGCACCGGGGTAACCGTCACCTGACCGACTGGAGTGATGGTCGGCCAGCCGGTGGCGGTTGGCTGGGTTTGATCCTGCGTGGGCAGCGGCGTTCCCTGGGCAAGCTGGGTGGCCTGCACCGAAAGCGTGCTGAACGCGAACTGGGTCTGCAGGACCTGGGCGGTCTGCTGTACCGCGGTGGCGATCTGCTCGGGGCTGGTCTCGGCTTGAGGACGCAAGCCGGGCAGGGTACATGCAATCGTAAAAAGAAGAATTGCGGTAATGATAAGAATCGGTATTGGCTTTTTCATGGCGGATCTCCTAGATTGTAGACGTAAATCACCCCCTGGTTGTTCCCGTGGAGAACCGGAATTCCGCTTAAAACTGGAAATAGATGAACGGAGATGAATTTACCGGGGCAAGATAAAACACCAGCAGGGTTTCAAACAGCATCACCGCAGGGGTGTAGGCTTTTTCAAGCGGCAGGATCGGCCAGCGCCAGTCAAAACGCCGGGTGAGCATCCCGCCGATGAAAATCAGCGGTACGGCGATGATGGCCCACTGGTAGTACCAGTGAATGTTATATTCCATGGTCATAAATGCCAGCTTCTGGAAAATGATGGTGGTGGTTTCCCAATTGGGAGAACGGAACGGCACCCACAGCAGCGTGACCACAAACGCGGTGAGCAGCGAACGCAGCCAGGCCAGCGGCGATTCCCAGCCATACTGCGGCGGTTTCTTTCCATAAAACAGGCGCTCCAGCGCCAGCCCCAGGCCGTGCAGCCCGCCCCATACCACAAAATTCCAGCTCGCGCCGTGCCACAGGCCGCCCAGGAGCATTGTCAGCATCAGGTTCACATAGGTACGCAGCCGGCCTTTGCGGTTGCCGCCCAGCGAGATATACAGGTAATCGCGCAACCAGGTGGAAAGGGAGATATGCCAGCGGTTCCAAAACTCGGTCAGCGATTGCGCGGTATAAGGCAGGTTAAAGTTGGGCGGCAGCTCAATCCCCACCATCTTGCCGATGCCGCGCGCCATATCGGTGTAGCCGGAGAAATCGAACAGGATCTGCACCGAGTAACCCGCCACCGCCAGCCACACCGACGCGGGGTGGAACAGGCTGGGCGCGTTGTAAATCTGGTCGACCATGATGGCGACGTTATCGGCGATGACCAGCTTTTTGAGCAGCCCGCGCAGAAACCACTGCGCGCCTTCCACCAGGTTGGCAAGGTTGAGCACCAGCCCGCGCTCAAGCTGCGGCAAAAACTGGGTGGCGCGCATGAT
>CALDSL010000545.1 GCA_937920255.1 uncultured Anaerolineaceae bacterium
TCAATCTCCTGAATCTGCGGGAAATCCAGCGCCAGTTGCGCCAGCCGCACCAGCGCGTCGACCACGGCTTCGCGGTCGGCGGGCGGCAGGTTGCGGAACCCGGCCAGCTTGCGCCCGGCCCAGGTCGCGTCGAGCATCCGGCCGGCCTCCTGCGCGCTGAGCGGAGCCAGGCTGAAGGCCACGTCTTTCAACCCCTCCACCTCCACCCCACCCGAGCCGAACATCATCAGCGGGCCAAACTGCGGGTCGCGCACCATGCCGACGATCACTTCCTGCCCCGCGCCGAGCATCTTCTGCACCTGCGCGCCGTCCAGCCGCGCGCCGGGTTTGGCCGCGCGCCCGCGCTGCATCACCGTCTCGAACGCCTCAGCAGCCGCCTGCGGGCTGTCGACGCCAAGAATCACCCCGCCCACATCCGACTTGTGCGAGATATCCGGCGATTCCAGCTTCACCACGACCGGAAAGCCGATCTGTTCGGCGATTTGTGCGGCTTCTTCGGATGTGGCCGCGAACACCGGCGCCACGCTGGCGATGCCGTAGGCCTGCATCAGCCCGGCCGCCCCAGCCTGCGACACGAACCCCTGCCCCGGCTCGCGCGACAAAATCGCCTGCGCCGCGGCGCGGTCGATGCCATCCCTCACCCCGGCCGGTTCGTCCATGCGGCTGAGCAGCACCGCCCGCCGCCACAAGGCCGCCAGCGCCGAAGCCGACTGCTCGGGGAAGCGGAACTCGGGAATACTGGCCGCCCGCAGCAGCTCCACCCCCTCGGCGATCAGCTTCTCTCCCATCAGGGTCACGATCACCGGCTTGTCGCTGGTCTGGATCAGCGGGATCATGGCCTTCACCACCGCGCCAGTGGTCGTCGGCGGCGGCGGGGGCGAAATCACCATCACCATGTCCACCCCCGGGTCGGCCAGCACCAGTTTTAAGCACCCGGCAAATTGCTCCACCGTGGCCGAGGCGATCATATCCACCGGGTTATGCACCGAGGCAAACGGCGGCAGGATGGCGCGCAGCCCGGCCTGTGTCGCTTCCGTCAGATGCGCCAGGGTCAGCCCATTGGCTTCCAGCGCGTCGGTGGCGGCCACGCCCGGGCCGCCCGAGTTGGTCAGCACCACCGTCCGCGGGCCGCGCGGCAGCGGGCAGTGGGCCAGCGCGTGCGCCCACTGGAACAGCTCCTCGGTCGTGTCGGCGCGCAGGATTCCCGCGCGCGCAAACGCCGCGTCGTAGGCCGTTTCCGCGCCGGCCAGCGCCCCGGTGTGTGATGCCGCCGCGCGCCGCCCGGATTCGAACCGCCCCACCTTGAGCGCCACCAGCGGCTTGACCCGCGCCGCCTTGCGCGCCTCGTCGATAAAGCGCCGCCCGTCGCGCACCATTTCAATATACAGCGCGATGGCGCGCGTGTGCGCGTTTTCCACCACCGGCGCGATCATATCCGTCTCGTTCACATCCGCCTGGTTGCCCATCGAAAGCAGGTGCGACAGCCCAAACCCCTGCCCGCGCACCCAGTCGATCACCGCCGCGCACATCGCCCCCGATTGGGAGATAAACGCGATGTCGCCGGCAGGCGGGCCGGGCGGCTGGAGAAAGGTGGTGTCCATCGGCAGGTGGGTTTCCACCAGCCCGACGCAGTTCGGACCCACGATGCGCATCCCCGCCTCGCGCGCAATTTGCACCAGCTCTTCCTCCATCGCCGCGCCTTCCGGCCCCACCTCGCGGAAGCCGCCCGCCGCCACGATCACCCCCTTCACGCCGCGCTGGGCGCACTCGCGCAGCGACCCCGCCACCGCCGCCGGCGGCACCAGAATCACGGCCAGGTCGACCGGGTCCGGCGCGTCGAGGATCGAGGCGATCATCGCGTGGCCCAGCAGCTCGCCGCCGCGCGGGTTAATCAGGTGGATCGCCCCGCCGTACCCGCTGGATATAAGATTGCGCGCCAAAAAATAGCCGAGCTTGCCCGGCTCGCGCGACGCGCCGACCACAGCAATCCCGCGCGGGGTAAAAAATGGGCTCAAGTCCGAATCCGCCATGCGAGTGTCCTTTCAGGAGAAAATGGATGGTGGGTTAATTATACATGCGGCCAGACGCAGAGGTTGTTTTCGATTGGCGTGGGACCTACCCCCAACCCCTCCCTAAAGGGAGGGGAGTTGATTGACTCCCCTCCCTTTAGGGAGGGGTTGGGGGTAGGTCCCGCCTCACAAACTCGTGCATTGCCCGATCCCAATCGCGCGAGTATAATCTTGTAAAGAACAAGATCGCCGTTCTCCCATTCATGAACCAGATGACCCTTTCCGCCTTGGGACACATGATCCCAATCGCCGTATCGCTGTTCCTCGCGGCTGTCGTAGGGATGTACACCTGGCGCCGGCGCAGCATTGCGGGCGCCCGGTCGTTTGTCGTCCTTCTCGGGCTGCAAAGCCTGTGGGTGGGTTGCGTGCTGGCCGAAAACCTCGCCCCCACCCTGCCGGCCAAAATCTTCTTCGATAACATCCGCTGGATCCCCTCGCTGCTCTCCCCGCTGGCGCTGCTCTCCTTCTCTTTCGAATACACCGGCACGCCCATCCACCGCGCCGTGCGGTTTTGGACGCTGCTGATGGTCATCCCCACCATCACCCTCGCGCTCATCTTCACCAACGGCGCCCACGGCCTGGCCATGCAAAACCAGCGCCTGGTGAGCGAGCAACCCTTCAATGCCTACCTGTATGATTTCGGGCTGCCGGTGCTGATCTGCGTTACCGTCAATTACGTCTTGATCACCCTGGCCCTGCTGCTGATGGGCAGCTTCGCGCTGCGCCAGTCGTACCTCTACCGGGCGCAGATGCTCACCATCGCCATCGGCCTGTTGATCCCGGTGCTGGGCAGCGTGCTTTCGATACTGGATCTGGTACCCGGCCCCATGCGCGACATCTACCCCTACACCGCGGCCGTCGGCAACCTGTTCATCGTGGTGGGCCTGTTCTCCTTCCGCGTCTTCGATATCGTCCCCATCGCCCGCGAGCAAGTGTTTG
>CALDSL010000546.1 GCA_937920255.1 uncultured Anaerolineaceae bacterium
TGACGGTGATGCCGTACTTGGCTTCGAATTCCTGCTTCATGCCCTGGCACCACTGTTCCTGCGGCGTGCACAGCAGGTTCAGCTCGGTGTCAGTGATTTCTTCTGGCGCTGGCGCGGCAGGTGCTTCGGTTGCTGCCGGGGCAGCGGGTGCTTCCGTCGCTTCGGGGGCGGCAGGGGCCGCGGGTGCTTCAGTAGCCGCCGGCGCAGCGGGCGCTTCGGTCGCCGCGGGGGCGCAGGCCGAAAGCACCATCACGGCCATCAACCCTATTGCCAAAATAAACCTGACTTGCTTCGAAATCATGTTTCTCCTCCTATTAGAGAATTGGCTTGAAATACAGACGGGGTACACAATGGTCAATGACAACACGGATTGAGATTGACCATACGTTGAATTATAGCAGCATTAATGGCATGTTACCCGCTCACTTTATTTTCCGCGCCATGCCACCCGAAACGCGCGAGCGAGCGAACTGAAGCGTTACGCCGTTCGCGATGATGGCCGCCGCGGCCGCCAGTAGATATACCAGCAGGCTACCGGTCGCCGGCAGCAACCCGCCCACCGTCAGGTAAAACGCGGCGATGGCAAACGACCCCAGGATGCTGCCACGCAGCAGCGCATGCACCGCCTGGCTGCCCTGCTGCGCATGGGTAAAACAGGCCAGGATGATGCCCATCACCGGAAAGGAAGACAGCAGCCCGCTCAGGTGCGGCCCCAAAGCCCCGGCTGCGCTGGTCAGTCCCGTCACAAATACCACCGCCGTGATCATGCGGATCGGCAAATCCCACCAGGGAGCGTGCCCGCGTTGGGGCGGATTGGCGCTGCGCGGAATCAGCGCCAGCAGCAGGAGGATGACGGTTACCAGCAGCCCGAAGGCGGGCAGCAGCGGCTGGGGGTAAGCCTTCCAAATCGCCGCGCATCCGATATACGCGCCGGCGGATAGCGGAGCGCTCAGCCACCAGGGCAGTTTTTTCGCGGCCAGCAGGTAAGACGCTGAAAACGCGCAGCAGCACACCTGCCCGCCCAGCGTGCCGGCGGCCGCCCCCGCCGCAAAGTCGATGCCGTTTTGCATGGCCAGGATCAGCGAGATGGGCGCGGAGATGAACGGAAAGCTGATAAACCAGCCGCTCACCGCCGGCCCCCAGCGCCGCCCTGCCAGGGTGGCCGCAGCGATCAACACCGGCGCCATCAACAGTTTGAGGGGAAGAATCATGGAGACCTGTTACCGCCAAATGGGATGCAAGAATAATTCTATTGTAGCAGAAGCCGCGCACCGGGTTCGAGGCGGTGTTTGTGGGCAATGCCCGCGGGGGGGCTGGCTTTACCGGTTTTCGATGCTACAATCACATCGTATGGAAGAACAAGCGCCAGCGACTGAGGAAGTGGAGGAGGGCCATCCGGCTCGCGGCAACGCCTGGGACGTATTCTGGTTGTTCGTGCGCCTGGGTTTTACCTCGTTTGGCGGCCCTGCCGCGCATATCGCCATCATGCAAAATGAACTCGTGCAGCGGCGCAAGTGGTTGGACGACCAGAAATTCCTCGATCTGCTGGGTATCACCAACCTTATCCCAGGGCCAAACTCGACCGAAATGGCCATCCATCTCGGCCTGCTGCGCGCCGGATGGCCGGGGCTGGTGGCGGGCGGCGCCGGGTTCATTCTGCCGGCGATGCTGATCGTGTTGCTGCTTGCCTGGGCCTACGTGCAGTACGGATCGACGCCGCAAGCCGGCTGGCTGCTGTATGGAATCAAGCCGGTGGTCATCGCGGTGGTGGCGCAGGCATTATGGCAGTTGGGCGGTAAAGCGTTGAAGAGCTTGTTCCTGGCCGCGATTGCCGTGCTGGTGGTGGTGGGATACTTTTTAGGGATCAATGAGATTGCGTTGCTGTTTGGCGGAGCGCTGCTGTTTATGCTGGTGAAAATGGGAGCGCGGGTCAGACCGGGAGCGATGGCCGTGGCATTTGCTCCATTCGCCAGCCTGGGGCTGTTCACTGCCGCCCCGTTCAGCTATACCACGCTGTTCCTCTCGTTCTTAAAGATCGGCGCGATTCTGTACGGCAGCGGCTACGTTCTCCTGGCATTTGTGCGTTCCGAGTTTGTCGAGCGGCTGGCCTGGATGACCGAGCAGCAGCTACTGGATGCGATTGCGATTGGGCAGTTCACCCCTGGGCCGTTTTTTACCACCGCCACGTTTATCGGTTTTTTTGTTGGCGGGCTGCCCGGCGCGCTTCTGGCAACGTTGGGGATATTTCTTCCCTCGTTCATTTTTGTGGCCATCAGCCAGCGCGCGCTGGCGCGTTTTCAGAACGCGCCAGCGGTGCGCAGCCTGCTGGATGGAGTCAACGCGGCCGCGCTGGGTTTGATGGCCGCCGTAGCCTGGCAGTTGGGCCGCGCCGCGGTCATCGACCCGCTGACCGCCGCCATCAGCCTGGCGGCGCTGCTGGCATTGATCCGTTTCAAGGTCAATTCCACCTGGCTGATCATCGCCGGCGCGCTCATCGGTCTGCTGCGTATGTTGGTGGGGTAGGAATGTAATGTTTGGGTGTTTTATGATATTTTTGGGCAGCGAAGCTGCCCAAAAATATCATAAAACACCCAAACATGAAGCAAACACCTGCTACCTGGGGTTGCGCGCTTCGTACCGTAACCCCTGGATGATTTTATACACCGCCCGCAGGATGTGGCCATTGGCCAGGTGCATCATGCCCTCCACAATGATCGGGTTTAATTCGTCGTGCATGGTGGCAAATGACCGCAGCGGCAGGTCGACCACCGTACTGCGCATCAGCAGGCGCTGCTTGCGCTGGCGGTCGTCTTTCATCCCGCTGATCGGCAGAATGCGTTCCATCTGCCCCATGGTGTAGCTGTAGATCAACCTGCCAAACGGTTTGGAGGGCAGGTCAGCCACCAGGCTGTTCCAGTCGAAGGGCGCTTTGGGATCGCGGCGGTTGGGCGGCACCGGTCGGCCGTACAACGCGCGAAAACCGCGCTCGTCGAACACCAACCCGCGCGCCAGGCTTTCTTTGACCTCCGGCGGCTCGGCCGGCAGGGTTGCGGCAGTGTCCGCCTCGACTACCAGGCTGGCTCGCAGGCGAATATCGCGCGAGGATGCCCCAACCAGAATTTCATACGTTCCACTTTCAACCGTCCAATCCTTCGCGCTGGTATTATAGAACGCGAACGCGCGCCGGCCCAGACGGATGGACACTTCTTTTTCTTCTCCCGGATCCAGGTCGATCTTTTCGAACCCCTTCAGCTCTTTTTCCGGCTTGAAGACACTCGATTCAGGGTCGCGCACGTACAACTGAACAACTTCCTTGCCCGCTACCGCGCCGGTGTTCTTCACTTTGAAGGTCACCACCACGTCTTCCTCTTCGCGCATGGTTTCGCGGCTGAGGCGAATATCGCGGTAGGCGAAGCTGGTATAGCTGAGGCCGTGACCGAACGGGAACAGCACCTCTTTTTGCGCGCTGTCATAGTAGCGGTAGCCCACGAAGATACTCTCGCGGTATTCGACGTTAATTGGTCCCTGGGGGAAGTGCTCGTAGGCGGGCGTGTCCTGGTAACGCAGCGGGAAGGTCTCGGCCAGTTTGCCGCTCGGGTTGACCTTGCCAAACAGGATGTCGGCAGTGGCCGGGCCACCGGCCTGCCCGGCGAGGTAACCTTCCAGAACGGCCTTCACCTGCCCGATCCACGGCATTTCCACCGGCGCGCCGTTATACAACACCACCACCGCACGTGGGTTGGCTTTTGCCACCGCCTTAATCAGCGCGTTGTGGTTGGGCGGAAGCTGCATATGCGCCCGGTCAAAGCCTTCGGATTCGTACATGTCCGTCAGCCCGGCGAACACCACCACGCAGTCCGCAGCCTCTGCCAGCGCGGCGGCTTCGTCAATGAGCGCCTGATTGACCTGATCGCTGTTCAGGTCGTAACCGGGCGCGTACACCGCCCGCCCGCCGGTGACGCGCTGGATTTCATCAAAGGCGTTTTCCTCGCGGGTGGGGTTGATCAGCGAGCTGCCGTAGGCCTGGAATTTCGGCGTTTGGGCAAACGCGCCGATCACCGCCACGCGGCAATCCGGGCGCAGCGGCAGGATCGAATCATCATTCTTCAACAGCACCATGCCCTCGGTCGCCACCCGGCGGGCAAACTGGTGGTGCGCGTCGCGGTCAAATGTGTACTCGCGCTGCAAGTTCTGGTGGCCGCGGAAGATCATCCGCAGAATGCGCTCCACCGCCTGGTCCAGCACCTTCTCGTCCAGCGCACCCGATTTCACCGCCGCTACAATCCTGGCGTCGTTGAAACCACGGGTGCCGGGCATTTCCAACTCGCAGCCCGCCTGCAGTCCCGCCACGCGGTCGTTGATCGCGCCCCAGTCGGTGACCACGATGCCCTCGTGACCCCATTCCTCCTTCAATATCCCGGTCAGCAGTTCGGTGTGCTCGGAGCAGAACTCGCCGTTCAGCCGGTTGTAAGCGCACATTACCGTCCACGGTTGGGATTCTTTGACTGCGGTTTCGAACGCGGTCAGGTAGATCTCGCGCAGGGCACGCTCGTCGATCACGGCGTTGATGGTCATGCGCCGGGTTTCCTGGTTGTTGGCGGCGAAGTGCTTGAGCGACGTGCCAATCCCCATGCTCTGCACGCCCTGGATATGGTTTTTGGCCATCTCCCCGGCCAGATACGGGTCTTCGGAGAAATACTCGAAGTTGCGGCCGCACAGTGGCGAGCGCTTGATATTGGCGCCCGGTCCGAGGATCACCGCGACTTTACCCTCCAGGCATTCCTCGCCCAGCGCCCGTCCTACTTCGTGGATCAGGTCGCGGTCCCAGGTGCTGGCCATGAGTGAGGCGGTGGGGAAGCAGGTGGCGGGAAGGCTGGGGTTTATTCCCATATGGTCCCCGCCGTGCATAGCTTTGCGCAGGCCATGCGGGCCATCCGCCACCATGATCGAAGGAATGCCCAGCCGCTCGACCCCCTTGAGATGCCAGAAATCGGCTCCGGAACACAGCGATGCTTTTTCTTCAAGGGTCATTTGTCGCAGTAGTGCCTGAATATCCATGTTTATCCTCGGAAGTGTGGGTTGTAGCCGGTCGCTGGCTGCTCTTAATCATACCCTGATTTCATCCGAAAACGGGTTGGCTTGCGTGCTTTACCACAAGCGGCCTTGCCCCGGATGGTTTATCCGGTAGCGAGGGCGGGAATTTGCTCTATGCTTTCGTAGATGGCTTTATCCAATGCGCGCCCGGCGCGCACCATTTCGTCCGCGCCGCTGGATGGGCCGCCAACGCGCAGGATCGCATCGCAGAAGGGGACCAGGCGCACGGCAACCGGATGAAAGATCTCCTGGAAGATCGAGTCGCCCAACCCCGTAGAGCCGGCGGTTTCGATCAGCGGCAGGGCGTACCATTCGCCCAGCACCGGCAGGTGGCCCATCCGAAATATCTGCAGGGCATACTCGTTCATCAGGCGTACATTGGCGGCAATTTTTTCCGGGTCATCGCCAGTGCCCGAGCGGTACGGCCCGGCAATCAGGATTTGCAGCGGCCGGTTGGCGCTGTTATGGGGTTCACGCATGAAACAATTCCTCTATTCTTGATAATTTGCTTGCATCCACTGCGCCACGGTTTGAAACAGGCAAGTCTGCGAGGCCAGCGGCGAGAAAATATGATCAGCGCCTGGGATAACCGAAAGCTGGAGCTTGCCGTCGGCTTGCAACCGTTTGAGCTCTTTGCCCATGCTGATCTGCACCCGTTCCAGACTGGTGGCATTTTCGGAATAGACCAGTAGTACCTGCGAGGTCAATTCGGGCAGCTTGCGCACGATGGCTTCCACGGTGAACAGCTTTTCGTCCGCCGCGGTGGGCTGCGGTTTGGGTGTGTTCAGGCGCTGCCGGATGCGGAAAAACATCCCGCTGAGACGGTTCCAGATCACGTTCTTGAATACATTTTTCAATACGCTGCGATAGCTGACCTGCGCGGTGAAGAAACGCCTCCAGCGCTGCGGATCCAGCAGGGTCTTCTTACCATAATAATTCTCGTAATACTGCGCCAGCTTGCGTTTTTTGTCGTACTCTTTCCACTCCGCCTCGCCACCGTCCGGGTTGATCATTACCACTCCACTCACGCGCGCATCCTGAACGGCGGTGCGGATGGAGTGGTACGCCCCGGCACAGTGACCACCGAGCACAAATTTACGAGCGCCGAAGGTTTCGGCCATGTAATTCATGGCCTGCAGCATGTCGTCGATGGTAAATTCTTCCACCGGCATATTGTCTGGACGCGTGACACTGTCGCCGATGCCCGAAAGGTCAAAGCGAAGTACAGTAAAACCCTGCTGTGCCAGCTCGCGCGCCAGCTTGACGTAAATGCGATTGGGGCCAATGCGGTGGATCAGCCCGGCGTTGCTCAGGATCACCACCGGCATGTTTTCTCCCGGGGCGGTGTCCGGCTCGGTGATAATACCGGCCAGGGTGTGGAATTTTCCAAACAGGATCGCTTTTTCTCTCATACGGCGGCTTTCTGTACCAACCAGTTTACCGCTGTTTCCAGCACCGGCATTGGCACCAATCCTTTGTCCGGGTCTTCGGTCCACAACTTAAAACTTTCGATCAGCTCGTAATCGACATCTGCGCCTAGTGCTTGCATTTGCCGGCACATCTGCGCGATGGAGGCCTGGGTTTTATCTCGTGAAGCCGTGGTCTCAATCACCAGGAGATTCTGTGCCGGCTTGCGTTTGAGTTCCAATAGGTCGATCTGACGCAGATCTTCCTGCAATGTGGGGTGCAGCCCAAACCCCAATAACTCGACCCGATCGCCTGGTTGGGATTGGTTAAAGTAATACATCTCTTTTTCTTCGTGCCAGGTGTGCAGTTCCTGCAAGTACTCCGGACCTTGGACGGCTGGATCCCACAGCACCAGGCCTTCTACATCGTCACGCCCGCTGGCCACCATCGCGGCCAGCATTGCTCCCAGGCGCAGCCCAACAAGGAAGACGCTGTCGACACGCGATCGGCGCTTCAATTCCTGGATTGCAAGGCGGATATCCGCCTGCCACTGCTGCAGGCCGCCTTCCTCGTCCATGCCAGCCGAATCGCCGGTGGCGAAGTAATCAAAACGCAAAACCGGGAAACCCGCCAGCGACAGGCGCAAGCCGAATTGCATCATCGCGCGGTGGGCGCGCACGTACTCCTGCCCCCAGGGATTGCATAGTATGACCCCAAACTCGCGTTCCTGCCCGGGTTCGGGAGCGTGGAACAGGCCGAATAGTTGCTTTCCGGCAGGGCCAAACAGAAATGGTAGCGCTTGTGGTTGTGTGGCAGTCGGCATAAGCGTCCTTTTCAGGCGGCTTGCTGGCGCATGGCGTCTACGCGCGAAGCGAGCTGGCCAAGCGATTCAAACCGCAGGTAAGCCGGGTCGATGCGCTGGCCGAATGCATCCTGGATAGCGGCCACCGTACGCATCGCCAGCAGCGAATGACCGCCCAGGTCAAAGAAGTTGTCGAACAGGTTGATCTGTTCGATCTTGAGCAGATTTTTCCAGATATCCGCCATCGCCTGTTCGGTCGGCGTGGATGGCGGTTGAAAGGCTTTTTGCGTCTCAGCGCTCGAACGTTCCGGCGCGGGCAGCGCTGCTCTATTAATCTTGCCGTTCGGCGTTGTTGGGAAGGCGTCTAAAACGGTAAAACTGGCCGGAAGCATGTAGGCCGGGAGCCGGTTTTTCAAAAAACCACGTAAATCGCGAGCCGAGGGCGCGGCGCCGGCCTGCGCGATTAGATACGCCGCCAGGCGTTTGTCGCCGGAAACATCTTCGCGCACGGTAACGACCGATTGCTGGACGGCCGGGTGCTGGTTCAATGTGGCCTCGATCTCACCCAGTTCAATGCGGAAACCGCGGATCTTCACCTGATGATCGCCGCGCCCGAGATGCTCGATGCGCCCATCTGGCAGATAGCGAGCCAGGTCGCCTGTGTTATAGATTCGTCCACTTTTGTGAAATGGATTGGGCAGGAACTTTTCTGCTGTCAGGTCCGGCCGGCCAAGGTAACCGCGCGCCAGCCCATCTCCGCCAATGTACATGATTCCACTGACCCCGCGCGGCACAGGCTGCTGGTTTTGATCCAGGATATAGATTTGGGTATTGGCAATCGGCCGCCCGATGCTGATGGGGGTCTCTTCGGGTTGGATGCGCTCAACGGTTGACCAGATGGTCGTTTCGGTGGGCCCGTACAGGTTCCACAACTCGCTGCCGATCTTTAGCAACTGCTGCGCCAGCGAAAACGGCAGCGGCTCGCCGCCGCAAAGCATCTTGAACCGCGAGCGTCCCTGCCAGCCGGTCTCGACCAGCAAGCGCCAGGTGGCCGGAGTAGCCTGCAGTATTGTGGCCTGGTAATGATCCAATGCCTCGGCCAGTGCAGTGCCGTCGACGGTGATATCACTGCTGAGAATGACCACGCGCGCGCCGCTGATGAGTGGCAAATATAGTTCCACCCCGGCAATATCAAAGGACAGGGTGGTCACAGCCACAAGTACATCATCGGCTTGGATGCCCGGCTGGCGCTGCATCGACAGGAGAAAATTGGTCAGCGCGCTGTGCGGTATTTGAACGCCCTTCGGCCGCCCGGTGGAACCGGAGGTGAAAATGACGTATGCCAGATTCTCACAATTGCCCGCTACGACCACATTCTCCCCAGATTGGGCGGAAATTCTGGCTGCATCTTCATCCACCAGAACCATTTGCGCAGTGTTCTCCGGCAGCGTGTCGGCCAGTGATTGCTGCGTGATGATGACCGCCATCTGGCTGTCTTCGATCATATATTGAATGCGTTGGGGTGGGTAAATTGGGTCCATGGGCACATACGCGCCACCCGATTTCAGCACACCCAGCAGCGCGACCATCATGTCCAATGAGCGTTCCAGGTAGATGCCTACCAACTGTTCCGGGCCAGCGCCCAACTGGCGCAGATGATTGGCCAGCTTGTTGGCGCGCGTATTGAGCTGCGCGTAGGTTAGGGCCTGGTCTTCAAATACCACTGCCACCGCATCGGGCGTACGTGCCACCTGGGCTTCAAACAACTGGTGGAGCGGCACATCGCGCGGATAGGCGACCTGGGTCTGGTTCCAGTCCACCAACAGGCGTTGGCGTGCTTCAACCGGCACAACTTCCAGGCGGGCAATGGCCGTATCTGGTTCGGCGGTTATGTTACGCAACAGAGTTTGGTACGACTGCAGGATTTCTTCAACCGTCTCATGCCGGAACAGGTCATTCTGGTAGCGTAGCGTAAATGAGAGACTTTCGCCCGAATCCAGCGTCTCCATCGCAAGCTCAAACTGTCCTTCTTCTTGCGGAAAAAAATAGCTTTCGAGACGCAGCCCGCCAAAGTCGACGGTGCCACTTTCGCCATGATGCTGCACCAGCGCCGAAACCTCGCGCGTGCGCTGCAGCGTGAGCATGTTGAAGGTGGTCTGAAACACCGGCGAGCGGCTTGGGTTGTGGCGCACGCGCAACTGCTCCACCAGGTTGATGAAGGGGTAATCCTGGTGGCCTAACGCATCCACGATGCTGGACCGCACCCGTTCGAGATGGTCGGTGAAGCGCTCTTTTCCATTTACCAAGCCGCGCACCACCACCGGGTTGATAAAATATCCCACGGTTGCCTGGTATTCGGATTGGTCGCGGCCGCTTGTCGGCAGTCCGATGAGAATATCCTCCTCACCGGTGTAGCGGTATAGGAGCACCTGGTAGACGGCCAGGAGCAGCATAAATAGGGTCACACCCCTGGCCTGGGCCAAAGCTTTGATCTGCCGGGTTTCTTCGGGCGACAGGCTGATGGATATCGAATTGCCGCGCAGGGTGGGAATCACCGGATGGGGGAAATCGTACGGCAGGTTGAGCACCGGCAGGTTGTCTGAAAGCTGATTTTCCCAGAAGGAGCGCAGTTCCTCGCCTTCGCTGCCGGCCAGCATGGCTGACTGCCATTCCGCCCAACCCGCATAGGGGGCAGGTTCGGGGGCCAACGCCACAGGCCTGCCCTCGGCTTGCGCTTGAAGGCCCTGGCGCAAATCATCCAACACCATCCATAACGACCAGGCGTCAATGCAGATATGGTGCGCGGTGATGAGCAGGATATGGTCGTCAACGGATCGCGTGAACAGCCGCCAGCGGATCACCGGCCCGGCTTCCAGGTTGAAGGGCAGGTGATCATACTGCAGCACCTGTTGGTAGAGGTAATTGTCATCCCAACCGGCCGCGTCAACTTGCTGGAAGTCAGCATCCTGATAAGCGTGGATTTGCTGTACAAGCTGGCCGTCCTGGATGCTGTACAGCGTGCGCAGGGTGGCATGGCGGTTGACCACGGCCTGGATCGCTTTCTGAAGGTGGGTTGTATTCACGCTGGAGAGCACGCGAACGCTAAATGACACATGGTATGCAAAATTTTGCGGCGTGGATTGCTGGATAAACCACAGCGCTCGCTGTCCTGCCGAAGCTGGCACCGTTGTTTTTTGGTGGCGCGCTTTTTCTTTAAGCAAGTCCGCCAGCAGCGCGCGTTTTTGCTCGGGGGTCAGGTCGGCGATGTTTCCTTGGTGCTCACTCATACCGGTTCCTTTATCAAGTCTATTCGTTCAGCGACCGCAAGTAACGGTCGATCTCTTCATCCGAGAGATTGTCCAGGTTTTGCAGCAGATGCGCGGCATCACTTTCCGCGGGCTCGGCAGATTTGGCCTGTGTTGCTGGCGCGGGCTGGCCACCCAGCTTGGGGAGAACTTGCGTGTGTATGTACCCCACTACCGCATCTATTGTACGATATT
>CALDSL010000547.1 GCA_937920255.1 uncultured Anaerolineaceae bacterium
CTTCGAGCTGGAATTCTGCGATTCGGTGGACTGATCTTCGAGCTGGTTGCGCAGGCCTTCCATGCTCTGCTCGGCCTCGGCGCGAACCGCGGCGATGTCCATCTTGATCTGTTCCAGATCGCGGGTCATTTCATCTTTGAACGACCGTTCGATCTCTTCCAGCTTTTCCTTCACCGCTCGTTGAACGCGGGTGAGGTTCTGGTTGGTCAGCGTCTCGCCGGCCTCGGCGATGGTGATATTGGCAGCCGTAAAGACCACCGCGGTACGGGTGGCGCTGTTGAGCTTTTCCTGAAGCTGGCGCTCCAGGCGCTGGCCTTCCTGAATCACCGGCTCAAGCCGCGCGGCAATCTGCTCGTCGGCGCGGTTTTCAAGATCGGTCTTGCGCTGGTTCAACTCGGCCACCCTGCGGTCGCGCTCGCGACGGACCTCAAGGATCTTGGTGTTGATCTGCTCGGCCTGTTCGCGCTCCGAGACGTTGATTTCGTCTTCCAGGCGCTTGAGGGCTTTCTGACGCGCGTCTTCATCCACGTAGGTGATGATATACTGCGCGAAATACAGCACGCGGTCCAGGTTGCGGCGGGAGATATCCAACAGCAGGCCCAGGTAGGACGGGATTCTGCGGGTATACCAGATGTGCGCGACCGGAGTAGCCAACTCGATGTGGCCCATGCGCTCGCGACGGACAGAAGACCGGGTTACTTCAACACCACACTTATCACAGACAATACCCTTGTAACGCGGATTCTTGTACTTACCGCAGTAGCACTGCCAATCACGAGTGGGACCAAAAATTGCTTCACAGAACAGGCCGTCCTTCTCAGGTCGAAGGCGACGATAGTTAATCGTCTCAGGCTTGAGAACTTCTCCATAGGACCAGCTACGGATGGTTTCCGGTGAAGCGAGGCTAATACGCAGCGAGGTTAATCCCTTCGTTTCCACTAAACGCCTCCTCTTAGGAACCTTGTCGAACAAATTTTAACAAGAAAAGCGCCGAAAAATATTCATCTCTCGCGCTATAGATGCAATGAAGGACTATTAAGTACTATACATGCAAACGGTGATTATACAACATTTAGTTGAACAATGTCAAGTTAATTCTCCACCAATTTTGGGATTTCCCAAAGAGATTTATGAATTTGCGGCCGGCGCGTGTTGTGGCTGGCGCAGTGGAATTTCAAAAAAGAAGCTGCTGCCCTTGCCGAGTGTGCTTTCGGCCCACACTTTGCCGCTGTGCCGCTCGGCGATGGACTTGACGATCGCCAGGCCCATGCCGGTTCCGCGCTGCTGGTAGGCTTCACGCCGCCCGCTGCGGTAAAATTTCTCGAACAGCCGCGGCAGGTCCAGCGGGGCTACGCCTATGCCGGTATCCTGCACCATGACGACCGCGCTACCAGAGCGGGGCTGCATCTCGATGCGCACCTGCCCGCCTACCGCCGTGTACTTGATGGCATTCTCCACCAGGTTGAACAGCGCCTGCTGCAACAAAGCGGTGTCGCCCTCCACCACTACCGGCTGCTGCGGCAGGTTGGTCACCAGGCTGATGTTCTTCTGCACCGCCTGGGGCTGCGCGCTGGTGACAACCGATTCAACCACATCGCGGTACTGGATATTTTCCAGCCGCAAGTCGATACCGGCTTCGATGCGGCCCAGATCCAGCAGGTTATTCACCAGGCGGGTCATGTTCTCCACGCCCAGATTGATTTTGCGCAGGTAGCTTTTTTGCTGCTCGTTCAATTCGCCCACCATCTGCAGCATGGTGGCGTAGCCTCGCATCAGGGTCAGCGGCGCGCGAAGGTCATGGCTGACGGTGGCGACAAAATCGGACTTGAGGGCGTCCAATTCCTTGTAGTGAGTAATATCGCGCAGAATGCACACCCGCCCCACCGGGCGGCCTTCGGCCGTCACCGTGGAAAGGCTGGTGTAGTACACGCGCCCGTTGGGCAGCGTGATTTCCTTCGAAGCCTGGTGGTTATCATACGGCTCGGCCAGCAGTTCCTGCAGCGCCGCCACCTGGGTGATCTCTTTCATCGGCCGGCCTGGAGCAGAAGCGCTTACCAGACCCGGAATCTGCAGCGCGGCTGGGTTGAGCAGCAGCAGGCAGCCGTTTTCATCCGTCACCAGCACCGGTTCGGGCGTCGAGGCCAGCACCGCTTCCAGGCGCTGCCGGCCGACTTCGGCGTTAGCGTACAGGCTGGCATTCCCCGCCGCCACGGCCGCCTGCGCAGCCAGAGTCGCAAAGAAACGCACTTCTTCGTCTGTAAACGCATAGGTGGTATCATGCGCGACCCACAGCACGCCGTAATGCGTGTTTTCGTGGTATAGCGCCTGAGCCATCAGCGCCAGCGGGTTGTTCTTGCCCGGGCGGAAGTTCAACCGCCGGCTGCGCGCGGTGTTGGGAATAATCAGCGGATCCTGTCCGCGCACCGCATCATAGACCTGCTTGTCCAAAAATGCGTAGGCATCACTGGAATCACCCAGTCCGAACGAGACGGTCGGCGCGGCACTGGTATCCAGGGCCACTTCATGGTTGAGCACCACGCGCGCGGCGCTGGCGCCGTCCCGCAGCGCCGCTTCGAGAATTGGCCGCACCGCGTCACCCACCTCCAGCGAGGCCGCCACGCCCTGGCTGACGATTAACAGGCGGTTGAGTTCTTCCAATCGCGCTTTCAGGCTGACGCGCATGCGCTCGAATACCGCGCCAAGCCGGCCGACTTCATCTTCGCCGGTAACGTTGAGCGGATGGCTCAACTCACCTTGGCTGATGCGCGTGGCTTCCTGGCCGAGCGCTTGCAGCGAGGTGGTGACGCTGCCCAGCCGCCAACGCAGCAGGACAAACAACACCCCCGCTACCGCCATCAAGATTAGCAGTAGTGGAATGGCAATATTCAGCGCCACCTGTTGCACGTGCTGCGCCGGAACGGTCAGAATCACATTCCAGGCGCGCCCCGGAACCGGTTGGGCGTAGACCAACTGGCGCGTCCCCTGCGACGATGTATCATCAAAAAACTGTTCTCCGGCCGGCACCTGCCCAAGGTAATTTTGCATCAGTAGCGATGGGTTGTGGCTGTAGAGCATGCGGTTACTCTCGTCCAGCACCAGCCCTTCGCCGTTGATCTCTTCCATGCTTTCCAACGCCTCAACCGCCGTCTGCGTGAACGGGTTGGAATCCAGGTCGGTCCGCCCCAGCAGGACGCCCAACGGCTCGCCCTGCTCATTTTGGATCAGCGCCAGGAAGGATATTTGCGCTGTCTTTTCATCCAAAGCCGGGGGCACCACATAACTTTGAATGCCAACCCCTTTCAGTGCCAGGGTGATGCCTACTTGCTCTTCTGGCGTCGATGAGATAGCGTCAAAGTTGGATTCAGGGTATCCGCCAACCGCCACGCCGCTTTCATCAAATAATGTCAACTGGCGAAAATACGGCACCCAGCGCAGCCGCTCCGAGAGCGCGTCGCGCAATTGCGAGCGTGGCGTCTCGGCCAGCTCGGGCGTGGCCAGATTGAGGATCAGATTCTGCCCGGCCTCCATAAAATACGGCAGGCTGCCGGCGGCGACATCGGCTGTGCTGGAAAGCTGCTTGCGTAGCATTTCGCGCGCGGCCGCCCCGGCCACCAACCAGTCGGCCACAATCAGGGTGAAAATCATCACCAGCACCAGCGGCAGCGTGGTGTACGCAAAGCGGGTTTTCAGACTGGTTTCCGACGGCGAGGGCAGTAAAATCGCCGGACGCTGCCAGAAGCGTGCTCGCGCCAGCAGCAAACCCTCAGCCGCAAGCGCCGCGATGAGCATTTCCAGGCAGCGCGCCAGAATAAACGGCCAGGTTTTGGTGATGGCATAGTCCAGCCGCACGGCCAGGCCGCCGTTGACCTCAAAGAAGCTGGCAACGATCACCAGCGCGGCGAACGGCGCCGAGAGCACCAGCGCGGCCACCAGCGGGTGGCGCAGCGCGCGGTAGAACGGGGTGCGGTACATCTGCCGCACGGATGCCGCGAAAGCCAGCGCGAGGATGCCGATCAACAACGGCGTAAATGGGCTATGCGTCTCGGAAAGCGCCAGCCAGACGCCGCTCCATAAACCCAGCAGAGAGGCGGAAATCCTTCCCAGTCCGCCGGAGGCCAGCACCCACGGCAGCGCGGCCAGAAACATCACCGCCGGCGGTTCAAGCTCGACCGGCATATACGGCAGGGTGGCCTGGGCGGGCAGGCGTATGCCAGCCGCCAGCGCCGCCGGGACGGAAAGCACGAACAGAAATGCAAAGTACGCAACCCGGGGAATGCGCCGCACCTGCAGCGCTTCCCAATTGCGCCACAGCGCCAGCGCATACACAGCCAGCAGTACAAGCCATCCAACCCAGCCCACTGGGCCGAATGGCAGATCAATATAGAAGGATGTACCAAACCTGCTCAGCAAGTTCTGCATTTGGATTTCCGCTGCAAAGACTGTACCAGCATTATAGCATTCCGAGGATGAGTACAGGTTGATCGGCCGGGCTTTTACCAGTTTGCAATTTTAACAGCCGGCGGCCGAGATGAAACCCGGAGTTGGCGATGCTATCCCAGCCCGGCCTCACGGTTGAAACGCTTCCACGCCATGGCATACAGGAACTTGAGCTTTTTGGTGACGCGCAGATCGCGGATCTTTCCACGCCAGATCTTGCGCGCCTCAGACGCCTGCTGAAAGCATTGTTCGGAAAGGGCGCGCCGCTCTTCGGCCGGCTTGCCGGCGCATTCGGCCGCCTGCTGGAGAAATTGCCGCTCCAACGCATCGCGCTCGGGGGTGAATACTGCCAGCCGGGGTTGAAAATCGCGCAGTACTTCGCGGTGGAGCAGTTCGTGCTGCCACCACAGCGACCCCTGGGTGTAGGTGGCCTGGGGCTGGGGCCCGGTGTCGGGCAAACCAGAATCGATCCAAACCGGCTGGAAAATACCGGTGCATGGCGCGGCCGTGCCCGTCAGCCAATGCGTGTGCAGACCACCCGGCGACAGGTGCGAAACCATCGAGCCCGCCGTCTGGCTGTGGCGCACCGGCCCGTACCCTGCGTGCATGCACACCTCTGCGCCGGTAACGCCGCGGTCAGGACGGTACGTGCCATCTGGTCCCGGCTGGTGATCGCGCAGCGCAGCCATCGCGTCAACGACCGTGGTTGTACCCTTGCATGCCACAAGAGCGTCGGTCGTAGAGCACTGGCGCTTGTTGGCGTCCGCCAAGCGCGTGTAGAGCGGGTCGGAATAGCAGCGCGCGAAATCGAAGTCTTCTCTGCCCTTGCACCAGCCGCGCTCCACCGCGTACGAAACCAGGCCCTCTGACGCCATATCCCACTGGCTGCCAATGGTGATGGCGTTGGAGATGGTGCGAATGTCCTTCACCTTTTCGGCCGCCCACTGTTTTCCAGCGGTTTCCAGCACCCAGGCTTCGACCGGATCGGCGATGAGGAAGCTATTATGGTAGAAGAAGGGCGAGGTCAATCCACAGTTGCCGCCCTGGCCGTACTGCTCCAGCAGGCCGGTGATGACCTGCAGGGCCTCCAGCGCGGTTTTCCCGCGTTCCAGGCCCAACCGCAGGTAGTCCATCCCGATCATGCCCGGTTTCTTGTCGTACCCGGCGCGGGTGAACACGGCTTCGTTGCCGATCACCACGCCGTGCTCGTTGGCGCCCATTTCAGCGCCCCAAATCCAGAACGGCTTGGACAGCAACACCGCGTAAGTGTGCACTACCTGTGGGATTTCAACGTAGGTGCACTTCAGCGTAGATCCAGGCGAGTAATTTTGCGCCGGCAGGAGGACAAGCTCCTGGGCTTCGTTGGGCTCTCGGTCAGAGTTTTTGGCAAAAATGACCGCGCCATCCGCCGTGGCGTTTCCAAGAGCAACCATCGTATCGCACATCGCTTGACCTCCTGGCTTACCGGCTCCCGTGCCGGTGTCTCGTCCGGTTAGAGCGCGCCGACCGGGACTTCACCTTGCCGAAAAAAACGTTTTACGTGCTCCAACACCTGATCGATTTCCAGCTCGTCGGTGTTGACGATCACCGCATCCTCCGCGGGTTTGAGCGGCGCCACGGCGCGGGTCGAGTCGATCAGGTCGCGCCGCTTCATCGAGTCCAGAATTTCCTCGTAGGAG
>CALDSL010000548.1 GCA_937920255.1 uncultured Anaerolineaceae bacterium
GGTAATCTTCCAGCATCACCTTGATGAATTTCTTCCCAAACGACCCGCTGCCGCCGGTGACGAGAATGACTTTATCTTTCCAATCCATGCTGCTCTCCGAAAATGAATTCATGTTCATGTGGTTGACCTCGATAATGCCTTTGTAATAATTGCGGTTTTCATGCCGTACGCTATGTCGTAGGTTGGGTTGAGCCCAAATCGCCTTTGGTCGTAATCACACATGTGGGCGAAACCCAACGTTTTTCTGTAATTTCAGGTCGTACCGCACCCATGCATCGTCCCGCATCGTCCCGCACCGTCCCGGTGTCCTTCGGGAATGTCCTTACCCCGCAAGGGGTAGGCTGCGCCTGAGGGAGGGCCGTACCCTTCGACGGGGCTCAGGGTACTTGTTTTTCGGTAGAGACGCAAAATCTTGCGTCTCTACTGTGCCGGTCCATCACCCCGCATAAATCGAGGCTCCAGCCGTTCACGCATCCTTATACATCACAATCAACGGGTACTGGCCTTTCTCGCCGAACCAGGCGGGGAAGCGTTCTTCCAGCCAGAACAACAGGCGCAGCCACAGGCGCCCGCCCAACGGCGCGTGGATGAGGGCGCGCAGCCAGCGCACGCTCACCGAGCGCCACACCAGAATCTGGAAGCGCATCCGGCCGGCAAGCATCTTGCGCAGCCAGTCCGCGTCCAGTTTTTGAATATAGGTTCCCACCGGCTCGGCCTTCGCCGCGGTTTGCGCGGCGGGTTTTTGCTCGGGCTGGGCCTCCGCCTTGCGCCCGGCCAGGCGCTTGCCCACGCGCTCGAACAGCCGCACCAGCGGCATGGCGCGCCGCATCAGCGGAGAGTCGGTCCAGCCGTTGACCACCACCCCCGAGCGCCCCGGAGCCAGCACGCGGTGCAGCTCAGCGTAGGCCTTTTCCTGGTCGCCGCCGGGCAGGTGATGCAGCGTGTGCAGCGACACCAGCCCGTCGAAGACGCCCGACTTGAACGGCAGGTTGGCCACATCCGCCACCACAAACAGCCCGTGGTCGCCAATGCGCTTGCGCGCCTCCTGCAGCGCGACGATGGAAATATCCAGGCACACGCGCCGCTGGTAGCCCTGCGAGTAGGTCAGGTACTCGGGGTACTGGATCGGCCCGGAGCCGGCGTCCAGCAGCAGCTTACCGCTCGGCGTCAGGTGACGACCCACGCGCAGGTGGCAGCGGTGGATGTACTCGCGCGCCACCGGGCGCAGGTCTTCATAGCGCGCGTTCTGGTAGGTGCCGTCCGAGACGGTCTGCCAGCCGATCTGGTCATAAAACTGGCGCACCTGTTCCTTGACGGGTAGCTGGCTCATTCCTGCTCCTTTCGCAGGTTGGCCCAATCGAGCGGCTGGCCGGCCAGGTAGCGGAAGGTGTCGCGGTACTGCTCCATCCCCTCCGGCGAAAGCACGTCGGCCAGCGAGCGGGTCTTGTAATCTTCCCACATGCGCACCAGATGCCAGGGGAACGGGCGCGGGTATTCGAAGAAGAAGCGGTAGGCGTACTGCCAGGCGCGCTCCACCTGCGCCCGGCTGAGGCGGTGCGCGGCCGGGTTTTCCAGCACCTGACCCAGCACTTTAAAGTAGTTCACCCACGAGTCGGGGTCGATGGTGAAACCGCGCCCGCGGTAATGCGTCTGCCCGGCCACGATCACCGGCAGCCCGTTCATGGCGGCTTCCATGCCCACCGTGGTGGTGTACACCAGTCCAAGATCGGCCACGTCCACCAGATCGTAGGTGTTGACCTTCTCTTTGGGTCCAATCAGGCGGATGTGCTCGGGCAGGCGCGGCAGAACTTCGTGCACCACGCTGGTCATCGACGGGCCGTGGGTCAGCACCTCGCCCGGGTGCACGCGGATGACGAGCTGCACGTCCGGCCGCCCGGCGAAATACTGCACCGTGCGGCTGATCCACTCGGCCATCGAGCGCGAGAAGATGTTGCGCCCCAGGGTCAGGCTGTCACCCAGCACGTTGGTGGCCAGCAGCACCAGCGGGCGGCCGTCCAGCCCCAGCGCGGCGCGCGCCTGCTCGCCGCCCTGCGCCGGGGTATCCTGCCACGGGCGGGCGAAGTTCTCCCACAGCGCCCCGCGCTGGCGCGCGGCAAACAGCGCGTGCAGCCGCTCCATTTCCTCGGGCGGAACGGGCATTTCGCCGCGCGCATTCCACATCGCATCGGTTTCCATGCGCATCACTTCGCCGTCCTGCGCCATCCAGATGCGCTGGCGCTGGTCGCCGAATTCGTACGTCACCACCGGGATTTTCAGAAAGCGCGCCACGCGGTAGGCCACGCCCAGCTCCTGGATCGTACCGTTGGGGACGATCACCAGATCCGGTTTGCCGGCGCGCATCCAATCCATCAGGGCATGCGCCGCGCGGACGTTGCGCTCCTGGCGCAGTTTGTAGACGTGGCTGCCGGGGTCCACATCCTCCACCTGCAGGGTGTACTGCGTGTCGTACACCGTCACCTGCTCCACCGCCTGGGCCAGCCCCGGCGGCAGCGGCGCGGTGGTGAGGTTTTTGGAAAGAAGCGACTGGCTGGACATCACCGGCGCGGCCATCTCCAGCACTTTGCGCGCGTAAATGTTCTGGCGGCGCAGGTCAAACAGGTTCACGGACTTTTGCCAGTCGCTGTAGGGCAGGAAACCCAGCGTCACCTGGTGCCCCTGCGCGGCGAGGGCCATGCCCATCACCGCGGCGTGCTCGATCCAGAAATGCAGCGTGGCGAACAGGAAAATCTTTTTGCCGCCCTCCGGCGGCTGGCGCAGCCGCAGCGCGTCGGCGGTCATGCCTGGCAGGGCTTCGTGTAGGTGCTTGAGCGAAAAACGGGTTTTGATCGGCCCGCCGCGCTGGCGCACCAACCAGTACAGTTCGGCTGTGAACGGGATCTGCCCCAAAATTTGCTTGACAGCGTCTTTGCCCGGGCTGGTCATGGAGTCTCCTCGATTTGCCAGTTCAAACGGGGGCGCAGCGGCCCCAAACGCGGCTCCGGCCACTGCATTCCCGGCGCGCCGGCCGCGTCGACGGTGAAGGTCAATGCCTGTTCCTCGTGAAAATAGCGCCGCACGCGGAAGGAGCTGGCATTGACGCCAATGACATAGCGGCCCTCGTTCAACAGGTCCGCCGGAATGGTGCAGCGGCTGGTGTAATGCCCGGCCGGGCGCGTGGAAAAGCGCTCGTACTGCTCGGGCTCGTCGGTGTCGAACGAGGTGAAAATGTACTCGCCGCGCGTGCTCATCACGTAGATGCCCACTCGCAGCCCGGTGATGGGCGCGTTGAGTTGGTACTCGACCTCGATGGTAGTGGGGTCAACGGAGCGCAGCGTTTCGGCCACCTTGCCCTGCGGGTTGCGCACGCGCAGCGCCAGCGGGCGAAACGGCTCGGCCGAAGCGGGCACCTCGCCCGCTTCCCAGGTGCGCTGGCCCTGCTCGGAGAACCCGCGCGAGAGATAGTAATCCACCGCCTGGGGTGTGGGCGCGCGCAGCGCCAGCCCACCCTTCTCGATCACCAGGCATTCCTCGGTCAGCCGCAGGATGGCCGACATGTTATGGCTGACGAACAGCACCGTGCGCCCCTGCTGGGCCACGTCGCTCATCTTGCCCAGGCACTTGCGCTGGAATTCGGCGTCGCCCACCGCCAGCACCTCGTCCACCACCAGGATTTCCGGCTCCAGGTGCGCCGCCACCGCGAACGCCAGCCGCAGGTACATGCCGCTGGAATAGCGCTTGACCGGGGTATCGATGAACTGCGCCACTTCCGAGAATTCGACGATCTCGTCAAACTTGCTCTCGATCTCGCTGCGCTTCATGCCCAAAATCGCCCCGTTGAGCAGGATATTCTCGCGCCCGGTCAGCTCGGGGTGAAAGCCGGTGCCCACTTCCAGCAGTGAGCCCACGCGCCCGTGAATTTCGGCGCTGCCGGTGGTGGGATAGGTGACGCGCGAGAGGATCTTGAGCAGCGTGCTCTTGCC
>CALDSL010000549.1 GCA_937920255.1 uncultured Anaerolineaceae bacterium
GCGCCTACACCAAAAACGAGCGCCCGGTGCTGTACTGCGTGGTGACGCGCTCGGAAGTGAACCAGTTGAAATCCCTGGTGCGCGATATGGACCCCAAGGCGTTTATGGTCATCGGCACCGCGCACGAAGCCCTGGGCGAAGGCTTCCGCCCGCTGCTGAGGGAGAAGAGCGGGTAGGGTGGCTAACAGGCTTACGTAAAAACCTTAACCGCGAAGAAGCGAAGAGCGCGAAGGAAACGCGAAGAAGATTTAAAATCGATTTTCTTCGCGTTTCCTTCGCGATCTTCGCTTCTTCGCGGTTCAATGTCCGGTATTGAAAAACGGTAAATCAAACAAGAGCAGGTAATCGGTTATAACTTCCCATAGCGCATCAACACCCCGGCCACGAGAGCGAGCTGCGCCAGGTGGTAGGTGATGCGCACGTAGAATTCCGCCCGGGGTATTCGGCGCACAAACCGGTTTTCGGCCAGCAGCCCGTCCGAAAGGACAAACAGCGCCCCACCGGCCGACACCAGCAGCGCGGGGGTGAGCGGCCAATCCGGGCGCACCAGCGTCACCAGCGCCGAGAGCAGCATGATGCTGATCGCCAGGGTGTAGACAAACACCGGGTATTGCATCATCGCAAATTCCGGCTTGGTTTTGATCGCCGCGCTCATGCGGCGGTACATCACCATCAACAATGCCCACGCGCCCACGGCCATGATCACGCTGGCGGGCGCCACCGGGATCGCGTTCGGGTTGAGCCCGACGATGTAAAAGACGTGCCCCAGCAGGAAGGCCAAAAGGCCGGCCAGGAAAAAGGAAGGAAAGAGAAGCAGCACGTCACCGGCCAGCGAGAACACCAGCGCCATTCCAAACCAGAACAACTGCCCTTCCCAGCCGCCGACCAGGGTAAACCACAGGATCAACACCAGCAGCACGGCCGGTTTGGTGAAATAGGTGGCGCGAGTCCAATCACGATAGACCGCCGTCCAGTCGGCGGCGGCTACGAGCAGGTACAATACTGGCCAGAAGATATTAATGGTCGTCCTCCTTCTCCTCGAAGTAACCGAACTGGCGCAGCGCGTCGGCGTTGTCGCGCCAGTTCTTGTTGACTTTGACGTTGAGCTCGAGGAAGACCTTGCGCCCGCTCATCTCCTCGATCTCTTTGCGCGCGGCCGCGCCGATCTTTTTGAGCATTTCACCGCCCTTGCCGATGACGATGCCCTTATGCGACTCGCGCTCCACGTAGACCGTGGCGCGGATAAACGCCCCGGTCTCGCCGCGCTCTTTGTACTCGTCCACGCGCACGGCGATGCTGTGCGGCACTTCTTCGCGCAGGTGCACCAGCGCCGATTGGCGGATCAAGTCGGCGGCGATCTCGCGCTCGTACAGGTCGGTGATCTGGTCCTCGTCGTAAAACACCGGGCCTTCGGGCAGTAGAGTCACGATGCGCTCCAGCAGTTCCTGGCGGTTCAACCCGGTGGATGCCGACAGGGCAAACGGCTCGGCCTCGGGCAGCAGCGCCAGGTACGCCGCGCGGCGTTCTTGCAGCGTCTCCTGGTTCAACTGGTCGACCTTGTTGAGCGCCAGGATCACCGTGCCGCGCCCGCGCGCCGCGGCGATGCGCTCCGCCACCAGGCGGTCCTCGTCGTTGGGCGGCTGGGCGGCGTCGACCATCCACACCACCACGTCGGCGTCGCCGATGGTATCGGCGGCCACCTGGTTCATATACTCGCCCAGCTTGTGGATCGGCTTGTGCAGCCCGGGTGTATCCACAAAGATGATCTGCGCCTGCTCCAGGGTGAGAATGCC
>CALDSL010000550.1 GCA_937920255.1 uncultured Anaerolineaceae bacterium
TCAACGAAGTGCGCTCGCCCTACGACGGCCAGCCATGGCGCGTGCTGGAAGAGCGTGATTACGACGTCTACACCGGCTCGGGTCCCGAATTCGAACAGCCGGCCGACGTGCTGGAGCGCATGTTGCGCTTTGTGGCCCGCGCGCGGCGCGAGTTCGCCGGCGGCAGCGTGGCCGCCGTGTCCCATGGTTCGCCGCTGGCGATCATACACGACTGGGCGCGCGGGATTGGCCAGCCGCGCTCCACCCACACGCTGCAGGGCCATGCCGCCGTCATGACCCTGATCTTTCACACGGACTACCCCGAAGAGCTGCCGCGGATCGCATTTTTTGACCCGAATGGGTAGAAAAATCGGTTAGTCCAACCGCGGGTGTTCAGGTTGCCCCGCGCGCTGGAACAGCACCGCCGAGACGACCCACATGGCGATGAAAAAAGCGTTCAGCAGCAAGACCTCGACCACTTCCACATTTTCCACCGCCAGCAGCGCGACGGCGGTGACCAGTGCCTGCGCCAGCGCCGTGGCAAACGCTGCGCGCGCCATCCCCTGCGGTTGGAAACGCGCCAGCAGAGCGCCAACAATCAAAACAGCCGGCACGCCCAAAACCATGCGGTTGGCGGGGTTGTCTTCCGAGCCGATGATGCCAACCGCGGCGTTCGACCACACCAGCGCCAGCGCCGTGGCGACGACGATGCCGGCCGCGGCCTTGTATGTGATCGAGCCGGCCCCGCTGCTGATGAACAGGTACGCCAGCCCGGCGCCGAACAGCAGCCCGCCAGCGAAGATAAAGTCCATCATGCTCCAGTCCATGCCGCCGGTGATCTGCATCACCGCGAACAGGAGCAACAGCACGAGCGCCACACTCAGCGCAAGGAAACCAATTTTGTTTGGCAATGTTTTGTGGTTCATGGCTGGATTATACCGGCACGTCCGCGATTCCTCTACGCCTCAAGCATCATTCCGCGCGCACCTGAGTGCAAAAGCGAAAACGCATCACGAATAGGACGAATGGGCCGAATGGAACGAATAAATCAATTATCTTGTTTGATAATTCGTGTCATTCCCGAAGGACATCGGGACGATGTGCGAGGAGCGTAGCGACGAAGCAATCTCCTGCAAAGTCTGCTCCTCGGCGAGCCGGGAGATTGCTTCGCCCCGGAAAAGCACCGGGGCTCGCACAAGGTCCCGATGCTCTTTCGGGAATGACACACTTTTTGCGTGACCCATAGCGCACAACCGGCTTATTAGCGTTATTCGTTCCATTCGGCCCATTCGTCCTATTCGTGATGCGTTTTGATTTTCTGGTTGCCGATTTCGTGATACATTTCGAGGGTAAGAGTCTGGAACGAAGGAAGTTCAACCGATGAATATTGAAACTGTTCACCTGATATTTAAGACCCACCTGGATATCGGCTATACCGATACATCCGCGAACGTGACGCGCCGGTACTTCGACGATTACATCCCGCGCGCGCTGCAAACCGCGCGCGAGATGCGCGAGCGCGGTGGCCCGGAACGCTTCCGCTGGACCACCGGCTCCTGGCTGATCTACGAATACCTCGAGGCCGCCTCGCCCGAGCAGCGCGCCGAGATGGAGGCCGCCATCGCGGCCGGCGAGATCCTGTGGCACGCGCTGCCGTTCACCACCCACACCGAATTGATGAGCCCGGCGCTGTTCGAGTTTGGGTTGGGCTTTGCCCGCAAGCTGGATCAACGCTACGGGCGCGTGACCACCGCCGCCAAGATGACCGATGTGCCTGGCCACACGCGCGGGATCGTCCCGCTGCTGGCCGGGGCGGGGGTGCGCTTTCTGCACA
>CALDSL010000551.1 GCA_937920255.1 uncultured Anaerolineaceae bacterium
GCGCCGCGTTCAACTGGCTGACGGCCTCGCGATCGACCGGCACCTCGCCCAGCGGCGTGGCATAGGCCTGGTGGGCGGTGGTAAGGAAGACGCCGTGATGGTAGCGGTGCATGGGCGAAACCAGCGCCACCAGGTCGAAGTTGCGCCCCTGCACGGCACGGAAGGCGTGCCCGGCGGTTTTGCCGGAATAGCGGTGGCCGGCGTGGGGGGCAATCACCGCCAGTACTTCCCCGTTCAACTCCGGCAGGCGCGCGGCAGCCAGGTACGCATCCACGGCGGCGCTCAGCCGCTGCGGATTATCGGGGTACCATGTACCGGCAATGGGAGAAGGTCGAATTTTGGCGATGTCGCTCATCGTACAAACCTCTCGCGGGCCAGCATCTCTGCTGCGCGTGATGTTTAATTGTAGCATGATCACCGGCTTTTGGATGAAGGCGTTTACAGAAGCGGGCGAAACCCACCTTTCTCACGGCTGTCACCGATCACAAGAACAGGTTGGGATGGGTGTACAATCGAAACATAGTCTTTTGATAAGTGGGGAAAATGGCAAGGAAACCGGTTCTCAACGCCCTGACGGGTATACGTTTTATTGCTGCGTTGCACGTGGTTCTGTTTCATTACCTTAATCCTGCCCGCCTGGATCTTGCCCACCCCGCGCATTATGCCACATACCATCTTATTCGCTACGGCTATGTTGGCGTAAGCGTCTTCTTTGTGCTGTCAGGCTTCGTGCTTGCCTACAACTATCCATTTTTTGACACTCGCGCGGACCGCAGGCGATTCTGGCGGGCGCGTTTTGCGCGGATCTACCCACTCTACCTGGCCGCTCTACTGCTTTCTCTACCAATTTTTATTTCCTACACACAATTTGGTTCGCTGTTTGACGTGATCAAGGCGGGGGGGAAAGTTGGCATCGAAGCAGCTCTGCTGAATGCCTGGACGCCCTGGACCTCCTGCGGCATAAATTGCCCGGGTTGGTCGCTTTCAGCCGAGGCGTTCTTTTACGTGGTTTTCCCATTCATCATTCCCGCCTTCCGCCGGTTAGGCAGCCGGCGTCTGCTTGCTCTCGCTGCGGGATTGTGGGGCATGGCAGTGATCCTTCCGTTCCTGTATACGCTGGCCGGGGGATCGGTGGCAGCCGATACGCACGGTAAAGTACTGTTTCGGGATGTCATCCGCTTTACGCCGCTGTTGCATCTTCCGCAGTTTCTCATCGGCGCGGTGACAGGCCTGCTCTACACGCGCCGCCAGGCAAACGGCACACCGTTCTGGAAGCCGTCACGCGGGCTGGCCGCGCTCGCGTTGGGTGTCATCATCTGGGCCATGCTCCGTTTTGAAATCGAGTACGCGTTGGTTAACAACGGGTTATTTGCCCCGCTGTTCGCCTTCATCCTGTTCGTCCTGGCGCGTGATTCGAGTTTCCTGACACAGATATTTTCGCGCCGCTGGATGATGGCGCTGGGCGAGGCGAGTTACGCGGTCTACATCCTGCAATATCCCCTGGCTGGCTGGTTCGCTCGCATCCGCCAGGGCACCTGGATTGCGGTAAAGCTGGACTATGCCCCACTACTGGTGTACACGATGCTGCTGGTTGCGCTGTCGGTGGCCAGTTACAAATTCCTGGAAACCCCAACCAGAAGATGGATTATTTCCAGGTTTGGGGCAAAAGCCCCGAGCATTCCGGGCAAAGTATAAACAACGGATTAACCACCCAATCGCTCAATTGTACAGTGCGGTCACTTTTCAGGCCGCACCGTTGCATGATCGATCAGGATGGTGCGGTCTGAGAAGCGACTGCGCCCTACGATTTCTACAATTTCTCGATGGCGTAAATGAGCGCGGGGATGTTATCGCCATCGATCCCATCCACGCGCCGTTCCAGGGTCATGCCGATCTTTTCCGCCACCCGCGCCGAGGCCGTATTTTCCGGGATGATCAAACAGATCAGCCGCGTGATGTTCAATTGCTCGAACGCGTAGCGCAGGATCGCGGCGGCAGCCTCGCTGGCCAGCCCCTGGCCCCAAAAATCCCGCGCCAGGGCATAAGCGATCTCCACTTCCTCCCGCCCCTCAATCGTCCACGGCAACAGCCCGCAGCGGCCGATAAACCGGCCGGTTTCCTTGTGAATGGCGGCCCACAACCCCAACTGGGGATGCCCCGGCGGCCCGTTCACGTGCCATGCCACCTCTTCGCGCGTCTTTTGCAGATCGCGCGGCGCGTCGGGTATGTGGCGGGTGATCTCCGGGTCGCTGTAGAATTCGAAGTATGCGTCCACATCCTCCATCACCGGGCGGCGCAGGATCAGGCGCGGTGTTTCCAAAATGACAGTACCGGTATTGGCCATGTTCCCTCCGAATATTGATAAAACAAGGCGGCGATGATCTCGCCGCCTTGGTGTTTACGGTTTATTTTGGTTTAGTGGGGCAGGAAGTCCCACGGGTTGGCTTTGTAGGCGTCGTTGCGCATCTCAAAGTGCAGGTGCGGGCCGCTCGAGTTGCCGGTGCTGCCCATTCCGGCGATGACCTGGCCCTGGGTCACGCTGGTGCCGCAGCTCACCGTGTAAGAGCTCAGGTGCGCATACAGCGTCTGCCAGCCGTTGCCGTGATCAATGACGACCACGTTGCCGTAGCCCCAGTCATTCCATCCGGCGTACACCACTACGCCGCTGTCGGCGGCATAAATGGCGTGCCCCAGGTTGCCGGCGATGTCCAGACCGTAGTGGTTGGTTTCTGGCGACCAGTCAAACCCGGAGAGGTAATGTTCCACCGCGGGCCACACGTACGTGCCGCCGCCCACCAGGCCATCCATCACCTGGCCGCAGTAGCCCGGGCCCATGATCTTGGCCACGGCCGGGTCGGTGCGCGAAATGCGCGGCGCGCTCCACGATACGAACTCGCGTTCGCCGCCGGGGATGATCAACCAGGTGCCCTTGGCGATATTGGGTTTGGACCAATCGCCCAGAGCGTTGGCGTCCAGGCGGTTGCCCTGGAAATTGATAATCTCTTCGGGCGTGACGCCAAAGAAGCGCGCCACGCCGTTCAGGCCGTCGCCTTCGCTCCACTGGTAATACACGCCGTCCACCGGGAGAATGTTCAACACCTGACCGGGGCGCAGCTTGTGCGGGTCATCGGCCAGGGTGTAGTAGTTACCCCATAAGATGGTCTGCGGGCGCAGGCCGAACTTCTCGGCGATGCCCATGATCGTGTCGCCGGTTTCGACCGTGTACTGGCTGATCTCGAACCGCGGCCGAGCGGGCAGGGTGGTATGCATCTGCGCCAGCCGGGTGATGCCCTGGGTGAACGCTGCTTCCATCGGCGGCGCGTCAAAAACCGGAGGCGCCACGGTAGGAGTCTCCGTCGGCAGCGCGGCGGCCATGGCCGCGCCAGAGGAGCGCTGGTCTTCCACCTTGCCTTTCAGGTAGAAGCTGCCCATCACCCACAGAACAATCAAAATCAGTACAACGGATACCAGTCCGGTACCAACACGTAGGGCAATTTCCCCCAAACCCAATCGTACCAGTCTTTCCCAAAGCTGGTTCAAGCCGCGTGGAGCGGCCTCTTCCACTTCGACTGGATCGGCATCGAGACCGGGCGGAACTTGCGATGTCGGATCGGTTTGCATGTTTTTTGTTATGTCCTCAGAATTTGATCATAACATAAGCAAAACGATTGCGCAAGCAGGGCAGGTGGCATGCGGATCGAGGCGCGTGGCGTGTTATCGGGCACGCCACGCGCCGGTTTATGCCACAATCTATAGCGGCAGGCGCATCTTCTCGCCGCCGCGTTTGGCCGAGGTGTACGCGGCTTCCAGGATCTCCTGCACCGCCAGCGCGGCGTTGAAGTCCAGCGCTGAAGGCCGGCCCTCGACGATGCACTGCAGGAAGTCGAACTGCGAGGCCAGGTGCACGTTGGTCATCATGCCCTGGGTGAACTTGGGAGTGGGGTAGATGCTTTCGATCGGGCGCATCCCGTCGTCCAGGCCGGCGGTGGATACGGCGCCCTGCAGCCACTGGCCGCGCTGCAGGCTGTAATGGCGCACGGTTTCGGGCTGGGCCATGTACAGCGCCAGCGCGCCTTTGCTGCCAAAGATTTCGACCTTGGTGTCTTCCCCGGCGCCGGCAGCCATGCGGTGCACTTCGATCTGCCCCACCGCGCCGGTGTGCATTTCCAGCGTGGCGCACAGCCAGTCGTCCACGTCCACCGTCTCGCACTGGCTGCTGCCTTTGCTGGCCGGCCGCTCGCGGATGAAGGTGCGCGCTTCGGCGCGCACGCTGCTGGTTTCACCCAGCAGGTAGCGCACCATGTCCAACAGGTGCGCGCCCAGGTCGGCAAACGCGCCGCCGCCTGAATCAGCGTGGCGCAGCCGCCACGACATAGGCCGGTTGGGGTCAAGATAGCTGGCGTGGAACATGTTGGCGCGGAAGGTGAAGACTTCGCCCAGCTCGCCCGAGTCCAGAATGGCCTTCATCTGCCGGATGGCGGGCAGGTAGCGCATCACAAACGCGGTGTGGGTCATCACCCCGCGCTGCTCGGCCGCGGCCGCCATGCGCCGGGCCTCATCCAGCGAGCGCGCCAGCGGCTTTTCGCAGTAGACCGGTATCCCGCGTTCGATGGCTGCCAGCGCTTCCGGCTCGTGCAGGTCGTTGGGCGTGCAGATATCGACCATATCCAGCGGCGCGCTGAGAAATTCGTCCAGGTCGGTGGTTACCAGGTCAAACCCGGCCTGGCGCGTGAATTCGTCGCTGCCGGCGTGCGAGCGCAGAACAGCGCTCACCTGGCCCGTCACCGGCGCGGCCGGGAAGCACAACGGTATGGCGTGGTAAGCATTGGCGTGCACCCGCCCGATAAAGCCCAGGCCCATGATGCCCACCCGCAGGGTTTTTGACATAAACGCCTCTTTTCAAAATTTGCGCCTGCGCGTTTGGCGCAGGCGCAATGTGCCGGTTTATAACTGGTTGTAGACGACCTTGCTCTTGACGATGGTCATGTAGACGCGCGCGTCTTCGTCGATCACCGTCAGGCTGGCATCCTTGCCCGGCTGCACCGAGCCCAGCCGCCCGGCGAAGCCCATGGCGCGCGCCGGGTTGAGCGAAGCCATCTTGACCGCCTCCACCAGCGGGTAGCCCACCAGCTTGTTCACGTTGCGCACGCACATGTTCATGGTGGCCACGCTGCCGGCCAGCGTGCCGTTGGCCAGCGTGGCGCGGCCATCCTTGACGGTCACATCGTGCCCCACCAGGTGATATTCGCCTTCCGGCAAGCCGGTGCCCATGATCGCATCCGTGATCAGCACCACCCGGTCGGTGCCCAGGCTGCGCAGCAGCACTTTCATCGCGCCGGGATGCACGTGATACCCGTCCCCGATCAACTCGGCGGTGATGTGATCCGACCCGAGGATGGCGCCAAATACGCCCGGGGCGCGGTGGTCAAAACCGCTCTGCGCGTTGAAGGTGTGGGTGACGTGGGTGAAGTTGCCGCGCAGCGCCTGCGAGGCGAACTCGTAATCGGTGTTGGTGTGGCCCATCGCGGCCACAATCCCGTTACGGCGCAGCAGCCCGGCGATTGCCTGGCCGTTGGGCAGTTCCGGCGCCAGCGTCACCTGGGTGATCCAGCCCTGGCCGGCGTCGATGAAGGCCTGGGCTTCTTCCAGCGTGCCTTCGTGGATCCAGGCCGGGTTGAAGGCGCCTTTCTTCTGCACGTTGATGAACGGGCCTTCCAGGTGCAGCCCCAGCGGCTCGGCGCCAGGCATTTCAGTGCCAAAAAAGCCCACATAGCCTTTGATGACCTCGATCAATTTTTCCGCGTTCGGCGCGGCAATCGACGGCAACCAGCCGGTGACCCCCGTGGAGGCCACCCACTGCGAGTAGCGGCGCGTGCTTTCCAGCAATTCATCATCGCCGAAGTTGATCCCGTTACCGCCGTGGACGTGAACGTCGATAAACCCGGGCGCCAGGATGCGCCCGCGCAGGTTAATGCGCAGTCCATCCACCGGAGGCGCGGCGTGCATATCGCCCACATAGGCAATCACGCCGTCATCGTCAATCACCACCGCCTGGCGCTCGAGCGTCTGCGTGGGCGTAAAAACGGTTGCATCGTACAAAAGCCAAGACATATCGTTCTCCTTATCCGTGATCTATGCCCCCGGCCTCCGGTTTGACGGAAACCTGGTAAGCATCTATAATCCTGTTAATCGCTTCTGCTTCATTCCCATCCAATGTCTGGGACAACCGATGAACTTCAAAAACCTTTCCGACCGAAAACTGGATCAGGGCCGGGCGTTGGCCCGCCGTTTGTACGATTACAAGCTGGTGGACCTGCAGAAGCTCAAGCCGGCCGATCTGCAGGCCTACCGCAGCGATTTTCCGCTGCTGGATCAGGCCGAACTGGAAGATCTGCTGCGCCAGGTGATCCAAGCCAAGACGGTCGAGCAAACCCGCGTGGGCTGGTTCACCCTGCCGCGCGACCTGACCGTGCTGATCTTTGTGCTGGTCACCTGGCTGGTCGATCTGCGGGCCGGCGTCACCGCCGCGGTGGCCGCGCTGATCCTGCTGGAAAGCGTGTGGCAGGTGTATTACAACCCGCGCCTGTACCCGCCGCTTTCCGCGCTGAGCTGGCTGACCTACCCGGCCTATGCGCTGCTGGCCTGGGTTCTGTACAGTCGCGGCATGCAGTGGTACTGGGTGGCGCTGGTGGTGATCGGCGCATGGGGCGGCACGTTCCTGCTCGGTTTTTTGGCCCGCCTGCCCATGCAGTATTACCTCAAAGTGCGCGCAGACTATGACAGCAGGGTCCTCGCGGAGCAGCAGAAAAAAGTTAAAGATCAGAAATAGAATGCAGCTTGCGGCTCAACGCGCTTCCAGGTAATTCTCCAGCCATGCGCAGATCTCGCGGAAGCGGGTGAATTCGTGCGCCGCAATATTCTGCGCGTGGCAGATATCGACCAGGTCGTTCTTGGCGAACACCACGTCGGCGTGCTCGGCGGCCAGCCGGTCTGAGCGCCCGTCACCGATGTAGACAATGCGCTTCCCGGCGTCGATAAAGCGGCGCAGCACCTGGGGCTTGCACACCCCATCCATTGGGCACTGCTGGTGCCACCACGGAAAGCTGATTTTGGGTTTTCCATCTTCAAAGACCAGACGGTTGGCATACAACGGCAGCCCGCGGACGCCGTGCGCCCCCAGCACGGTTTCGATCACCCAGTCCATCCCATCGCTGACGATCACCAGTTCCAGCCCGCGCCGGCGCGCAAGCTCCACCAGCTCGTGAAAGGTGGGATCAATCGGAACGGTGGCCAGCGCGGCGGCGATCTCATCCTGGCTGGCAGTAACCGTGGCATAGGTTTGCAGCACTTCTTCGCGCGTGCTGATCAGGCCCTTGCTCCACTGCTCGGCGTAGAACATTCCCACGGCGGCAAAGTTCTGGTAGATAAAATCAGAGACGTCAAAGTCGGATATCGTCCCGTCAAAGTCGGTGAGGATCGCCAGGGGCTGTGCGGTCATGAGAGGCGCTCCGGGGTGTTCACTTCTTTTTGATGATAGCCTTGCGGGTAATCTGTTTGGCCCAGTTGTCCACGGCGGTTTCGCTGGTCACGTTCATCAACCAGTCTTTGTTGCCCTCCGCTTCCGCGGCCATGGCTTTTTGGATGTGACGCGGATGTTTTTCCACCCAGCGCACCCAGTCCGGTTTCATGAAATCCGGCGGGCGCGTGGACCACCACAGCGTCACCCCCACCAGGGCGGCAAACACGGCGATGTAGCCGTAATACAGCGGCCGCGGCTGGAGCGCTATTTCATCCAGATAGTTAGCGGCGATAAACACCAGCCCCAACGGGATGTAGCTGGACACACTGCGCGGCGACTTCCAGTACACCTGTTTCATATTGCCCAGGCGCATGTACAGGCCAAAGAAGATAAAGGCCAGGCCCATCAGCAGGATCACAAAATCGAGGTCGAGGTTCATTGCCATCCCTGTTTGAGTGCTTCCACTGCCGCCTGCGCCAGCCGCTCGCCTACGCTTTCATCATAAGGGCTGATCAGGGCTTCATAACTGCCGGCCAGCACCGATGCCCGGTCCGGGAAGTAACCGCTGTAATCATTGGCATAGCTGACGGCGATGGTGTGCGGCAGCGGGCTGCTGGCTTTGATATCCAGCACGATGCGGGTGAACGGCTCGCCGGGCATACCCACCACGGCCAGGTTGCCGATGCGCAGCGTCTGCATCTCGGTGTCGGCATAGGTCTTTTCGCCGTAGGTTTGCGCCATCACCAGTTGCGCCTGCGCGCCTTCCACGCGGGTGAACGCGCGGCGCAGGTCGCCGTCCGGCCGCCCGGCGGCGCGCATCTGTTCCAGTTCGGCCTGCAGGGCGGCGAGCTGCTGCTGCGCCTCTTCCACCGGCGGGAAGCGCCGGTAGGGCAGCCGCAGCGGCTGGGTTTTCCCGGCCAGATGGTCCACGGGCAGATCCGCGGCGGTTTGCATCACCTTGAGCGCCTCGCCGGCCAGCATATTGCCCAGCCGTTCCACTTCGTCAAAGCCCTGGCCGCGGCGTGTGAAGCGTGTGCTGATATCGCCGGATGCGCCGTTGAGGAACAGGAACACCGCGCCGGGATAGATCTTCTGCAGCGCGGCGCGCGCTGCGCCCGGATAATCGGCCGAGATGGCCAGGTTGTCGTGCCCGAGCACGGTGGGGTGGCAGCCAAAGTTCAGCATCACCGCCAGCGGGCAGCCGTTTTGCGCGTCTACGCGCAGCACGGTCAGCGCGCTATCCATCGGCGCCAGAGGATCATTGCGGTTACGGCCCAGGTCATTCAGTTCGCCGCGCCCCAGGCGCAGGCGCGCCGGCTGCAGGTTGCGCGCTGCCCACCCGGCCGCGCCGGCCAGCTTGCGCAGAGTCATTTCCTTTAGGACGGGGTCTTCCTCGGTTTCCAGCGGCAGCCTGCTTTTCACGAACCCCGCCGGCCCGGAATGGGTGTGGATGGCGGCCACCAGCACTGCCTCGGGCGCGATACCCAACTGTTCGCTCACCGCGGCGCGGATCTGCCGCGTGTAGGCCAGCGGGACCATGATCACATCCAGGCTGACCAGCGCCACGCCGCGCTCGCCGGATTTCAGCACCAGCAGGCTGGCATACAGCGGGTCGTGTATGGATTGAGAGGGTTTCAGGCGCGCGCCGTAGCCGTCCATGCGCACGCCAACAGGCGGCGTGATTTCAACCGCCACCGCCGCGGCGAGGAGTGGATATTGTTCTTGTGTCATGGAACCGTACCTGAGCGCCTAGTTGGCCCACTCGGGGAAAGCTTTGGCGATGGTCGGCCAGTACTCATCCTCGGAACTGGTTGGCATCATGCGGCAGGTGATCTTGATGCCCGAGTCGTGGATCTTTTTGAGCGCCTTCACGCCCGATTCGGTCAGAAAGACCGTGTTGGACAGCTTCTTTGACCCGCGCACAAAGGCCTGGTTGCCCAGATTGAGCACCGGCAGCTTGAGACCGTTTTCCACCAGCCCCCATCCGTCTTCCGGGTATTTTGCCAGAATAAAGATCTTGTCATTCTCGCCCTGCGGGCTGAGGCAGTAATCGACGGTATCTTTGACGCCCAGGATCGAAACCTTCGCGCCGGTAGGTGCAACAGCCTTCAAGATGCTGACCTGCAACGCGTCGTTGGCGACAATGTCATTACACACGATAATGTGGTTGAACTTGAGGGCCGAGTTCCAGGAAACCAGGATCTGGCCGTGGATCAGGCGGTTATCCATGCGCACGTGCACGACAGTCATTTTCGCGTTCCTCCTTGCAATCTCTGGGTGGGTTCCGTACGGCTAAGAAATATTCATCTGCGTGATGCCGTCCCGGCCGATCTGCAGCGCCATTTCCACCGCATCCGCCAGGCTCAAGCCATCACGCTGTACATCCAGCTCCACCAGCATGGGCAGGTTCATGCCGGTCACCACTTCCAGCGCCCGCTCGGGCGCGCTCAATTTCGCGCGCGCGCTGGCGTTGAAAGGGCTGGCCCCGAACAGATCGACCATGATCAGAACGCCTTCGCCAGTGTCCACGTCCTCCGTGGCCTGCGCCACGCGTTCCACCAGTCCATCAATATCTTCCGTCTCCTGCAGGCCAATGGCGCGCGCCTGTTGCAGCTCGCCATTGATCAACTGCGCGGCATCCAGCAGGCCCTCGGCCAACGACCCATGACTTACCAGCACCAGACCGATCACGATTTATTCTCCCATTCGTACCATGATTGTAGGACAAAAACAGGATTTGCCGCAAGATCTTAGATGTCCAACAGGTTGGGCATATTGGGATAGCGCCGCACCACGCGCTCATTGTGGGCTTCGGAGCCATCCAGGTTGGCGCTCATCAATACCGGGGGCTCGTAGCCGTGATCCAGCATGTACTGGATCGCTTCCACCGTAACCGCGTTGAGGATCAGGGCGCCCAAAACGGTGGACAGCGCGCCCGCGCGGGCAACCAGGCCTTCAAATTCCATCGAGGCGTCGCCGGCGGGAACCATGCTGTCCAGCACCACTTCGCCCAGCTCGTACAGTTTCTTGCCCGACGAATGCCGCGACTGCACCGAGCGGCTGTGCTCCATCGAAGTCAGAACAATGATCTTCACCCCGCGCGCCCGCGCGTGCATGGCCACTTCCAGCGGTTCCGGGTTGCGGCCTGAATTGGAAATGACAAACAGCAGATCGCCTTCTTTATACGGGGCAAACTCGACCAGAATGGTGCCATAGCCTTCCAGCTTTTCGGCCTTGCCTTTCATCGGATCCAGAATCGCCTGCACCGGGTAAAGGCCGCCGGCGCGCCCGTGAATTTCCATCGCCAGCAACTGCGAGTGCCCGCTGCCAAAGGTGTACACCATGTGGCCACTCATTAATGTCTCGGCCACCAGGGCGGCCGCCTTCGAAATCGCTTCGCCCTGGGTTTCTTTCATTTTTTGAATACGTTCAACCGCGATATCAAGATAATTCTCGTACATCGTCGTTCTCCAATCGGTTTTTGAAACGTTTTCTCTATTGTTTTTTTCTGCTTGTGAAGAACATGCAGCAGGGCCTGGTTTATTACGACAGGGTAATTGAAGTCAGGCCTCAATTACCCTGTCTTGTGTTTACCGCATTGGATGGCGAGCGCTTATCCGCCGAAGATGCCCAGCGCGCCGGTCAGGAAGCCCAGGATGACCAGGACCAGGATGACGCGCACCGGCGACCAGCCGCGTTTCAGCAGCCAGTACGCCAGGCCCAGCGTCAGAATGGGTAGCATGTAGGGCAGGATGGCATCCAATTGTTGCTGCACCGCGACGGTCGTGGTGACCGGTTCGCCGTTCACAACAGCGCTGGTTGACAACGTCAATGGGGTTTTGACGTTGATAATGGATGGCGCAAACCCACCCACCACGATCAGACCGACGATGGTGGCCAGTTCCGTCAGACGGGCAATCGCTCCAGCGCCGTAGCTGGTCAGGATGTTGACACCCTGCCGGTAAGCGCCGAAGAACTGCCAGTAGCGAACCAGGTTGTAGGGGAAGAAGACCAGCAAGACCACGAGCAGCGGGCCGAGGATGTTGCCCTGCAGGGCCATTCCCGCGCCGATCGAGAAGATGATCGAGTTGTACAGCGCCCAGACCAGGGTGTCACCCACGCCGGCCAGCGGGCCCATCAAACCGACCTTCAGGCCCTCGGTGGTATCCAGCGAGGCGCCGGCCTCTTCCAGGGCCGCGTGCGCGCCCAGGATGAAGGGGAAGCCGACGACCGGGTTGGTGTTGAAGAAGTTCAGGTTGGTGATGAAGGCTTCCTTGAAATCTTCCGGATCGGGATGGGTCTTCTTGAGGATCGGCAGGATCGAATAGCAATACCCAACCGACTGCATGCGCTCGTAGTTCCAACCGAGCTGAGAGGCAAAGACTAAGCGCCAGAACGACTGCCAGAGATCTTTCCGGTTGACTTTGGCGGTGTCGCCAGCGGCTGCTGTTTCAACTGCATGTGTGGTAGCCATGGCTAAGCAACCTCCTCTTCTGTCCGGTATTTAAGGCCCTGGTACAGCAGCGCGACGGCTACCGCAGCGATGGCGATACCCAACAGGGGGATCTTCAGGTAGGCGAACAGCACAAAGCCCAGGATGAGGAACGCCGGGTACTTGCCGACCGGCATAATCTTGAGCAGCATGGCGAAGCCCAAAGCAGGCAGCATGCCGCCGACAGTCGCAATGCCTTTATTGATCCAGGGGTAGGTGTTAAAGAAGTTGGAGACTGCCTGCACCAAACCTTCGCCGAAAGCGATGGCCAGGAAGACCGGCAGGCCGCGCGAGAGACCCCAGATCACATGGCTGAAGAGCACCATCATCCGTTCGAAGCCTTTGGCATCGCCCGCTTCTGCGTAGGCATCAGCGCGGTGCACGAAGACGAAGTTCAAGAAACGGTTGAGGATGTCAACCTGGGTCAGCAGCAGCGCGGCGGGGATTGCCAGCGCCAGGCCGGTCTCAAAGTTCGTCAGGTTGCCGAAGTAGGTGCCCAGGATGGCGCCCGACTGGTAATCCGGGACCGTGGCGCCACCGTAGGTGTACACGCCCAGAGCCATCAGCTCGAGCGTGCCGCCCACCAGCATACCCATTTGCACATTTCCAACAATCAGGCCGGCCACGGTACCCGCGATAAGCGGGCGGGCGGCCATGATGAAGTTGGGGGCCAGGGCATCATAAAAGCCGATGTATGCCCACAAGCCCAACACGATTGCAGCAACAATTGGACTCATATAGGTTCCTCCGTAGGACTAGAAAATTGGATGCCTTCGTTCACTACGAACCTGCACGACAACTTCTGGCGACCATCACCTCCTTTACAAGAGCGACAAGGTTAGGGCTTTCATACCATTCACGGTAGAAACACGAGTAAAACGATCACGAGTTGCGCGATGTATTCGGTTATTAACTGCAATGGGTAAAAGTGTTCGGGACGATAAACGCTACTTGCCCGAGGATTTAGGATGTTCCAGCTTGGTCGATAGGATATTGCCCGGGTTCTCGTGGATCATTTCGACTTTCATGCGCATCCGGTCTCCACGATAGTAGCTAAAAACCAGTTCGATCGGGCGCAGATTGGCGGTGTAGGCGACGCGTTCGGTGGCCAGCACCGGCGCATTTCTGGGTATTGAGAGCAGTTGCGCCACATCATCAGGGGCCGCGGCTGCTTCGATGTAATTGCAGCCGCCCACCAGTTCCAGGCCGTAGCGGTTGCGCAAAACGGAGTACAGCGATTCCTTGTTCCAATCGTATTCGGCCAGTTCCGGAAAGCTGGCCTGGATGAGGTGCGTGGTTTCCACGCCCACCGGCTGGTCGTTGAGCTGGCGCACGCGCGTGATACGCACCAATGGGGTGCCTTCTTCGGTCTGCAAATGAGCGGCGGCTTTGGCATCTGCGGGGATGGTGTCGAAGGAGATCAGGCGTGAGGAGGGCCGCATTTCGGCGGTGTCAAAGGTTTCGGTGAAGCCCCAAACCGTGCGCAGGTTGGGCTCCAGCTTTTCCGGCAGGGCCACAAACGTGCCTTTCCCGGCCACGGTGTACAGCCGTCCCTGTTGGGTCAGGTCGCGCAGCGCCTGCAGAACTGTCATGCGGCTGACGCCCATTTGCTCGCTCAGGTCGCGGGCAGAAGGGATTTTTTGCCCCGGCAGGAGCATGCCCGTTTCAATGGCCGCCAGCAGTTTATCTCGGATCTGCAGGTAGATTGGCCGCGAATTGGTTTTGTCGACCTCAAAGTAGTACATACCTTGCTATACCATAGTAGACCACAGGGGATAGATATAGTATATAGCTTCCAATAACGCGAGTCAATCAAAAACCGCCATGAATTTGGACGAAATCATCTATAGGCTTTAACCCCATCCCGGTTGGCGGGATGCGTGATGAGCCGGTTGAATATTGCGTTCGAATGCTAAATGGTGTCGATGTTCGTGTCATTCTCGAAGGATATCGTCCCGATGTTCCACCGGAATTTCCATCGGGAATGACATCGTAGCGTGCGCCTTGGCGCACTACATGATGGCCGTTAACACTCATATGCTAGTAGCTTGAGCGCATTCCGCTTCGCATCAGGGTGCTAACGGCCATCGAGTAGTGCGCCTTGGCGCACGCTACATAATCTTACGGAGTAGACGGGACATGCGTCTTTACCTTTATAATATGCTTGCCTCGCTGGTGGTGACACGCTGTTTTGCGCCGCCGGCTTTTCCCTCGTTTGATGCGCCATATAGTAGTATCATTGCTAGACGCGGCCGGTGTGGTCAACCGCTTCATTGCATTTCCAGCGCGATCGAGCCGGTTTTTCGTATAATACAGATGTATCTGGAGTACGATTTTGGACGAAACGTTAGAATACCAGCTTGGTCCGCTGCTGCTGCGCAAAGGGTTGAAACTCGTGGTGGCCGAATCGTGCACGGGCGGTTTGATTGGGCACCGCATCACCAACATTCCCGGCTCCTCTGAGTATTACCTCGGCAGCGTCACCGCCTATGCCTATGAAGCCAAAGAGCGCCTGCTCAACGTCAGCCATGAGACGCTGGCGCGCTACGGCGCCGTCAGCCGCGAGACCGTGCTGGAAATGGCGCAGGGCGTGCGGCAGGCGCTGGGGTCGCACTTTCCGCTGGAAAGCATCATCGGCGCTGCGGTGAGCGGCATCGCCGGCCCGGGCGGCGGAATGCCCGGCAAACCGGTTGGGCTGGTGTGGATCGGCCTGAGCACGCCTGACGGCGACTGGGCCTGGAAGTTCAACTTTTCCGGCGACCGGGTTCAAAACAAAGAATACTCCGCTGACGCGGCGCTCAGCCTGATTTTGCAGTATCTTAATGAGGAAATCCATATACAGGCATGAAATCGGGGTAAGGCTATGCTAGATCAAAAACGGATTCTGATCCTCACCGCGGACGCGGGTTTTGGTCACCGTAGCGCGGCCAATGCCGTGGCCGCGGCGCTGGAGGAAAGAGGCGAGGGCCGCTACCAGGTCGACGTGGTGAACGCGCTGGAAGACAAGCGCGCCCCGTTTTTCCTGCGCGACGTCGGGTCGGACTACGACAAGATGATCCGCAACGTACCGGAGCTGTATCGCTTTGGCTACGACGCCAGCGACGCCACCGTACCGGCCACCATCATCGATAGCATCATGGTGGTATTTTTATTTGAAATCATGCGCGACGTGGTGCGCCAGTACCAGCCCGATGCCATCCTGACCACGTACCCACTTTACCAGGCGCCGATGAGCGCCGTGTTCATCCTGGGGCGGCGTTATATCCCGTTCCTGACGGTGGTCACCGACCTGGTGACGGTGCACCGCATCTGGTTCCACCGCGCGGTGGATGCCTGCCTGGTGGCGACCGATCAGGTGGCCGAGCTGGCGCGCGCCAGCGGGATCGCGGAAGAAAAGATCATTGTCACCGGGCTGCCGGTGAACCCCAATATTATCCGCGAAACGCGCACGCGCGAGCAGGTGCGCGCTGACCTGGGCTGGGACACCGGGTTGACCACGCTGCTGGCGGTGGGCAGCCGCCGTGTCGAAAATCTGCTGCCGACCCTTCGGGTGGTCAACCATTTCGGCGCGCCGTTGCAACTGGCGGTTGTGGCGGGGAAAGATGAAGAACTGTACCGGGAACTGGTGGACACCGAATGGCACCTGCCGGCAGTGCACCTGTACGAGTTCTCCAGCGATGTGCCTTCGATGATGCACGCATCTGACGCAGTGATCTGCAAGGCCGGCGGGCTGATCGTGACCGAATCGCTGGCTTGCGGCAAACCGATGATGCTGATTGATCTGATCCCCGGGCAGGAAACCGGTAATGCGGAGTACGTCATCCAGGGCGGCGCGGCCGACCTGGCCGAGAACCCGCTGGAAGTGCTGGAGATCCTTTCGCACTGGATGCAGAACAGTGGCGCCATGCTGGCCGAGCGCGGGGCCAATGCCGTGCGCCTGGGAAAACCGGAAGCCGCCTACCGCGTGGCTGACTTAATGATGGAAGCCGCCAATCGCGGACCGGTGAGCCGGCGCGCGCGCAAGATCGAAGGGCGCACTACGCTGGTGGGCCTGCTGCAGAAGAACCACGTGCGCTGGGAAGAAAGTCTGCGCGCCCAGGCCGTCGAACAGGATGAGGCCAATGCGGCCAGCAGTCCTCATATCTAGCGGTTCGGAATGGCGCGGCATACGCGTGTTGTTTCCTGATGTTCGCCTGGAACGCTCACCGTTTGGCGACTGGTTTGAGACGCCGCTCGGCGGCTGGCCAATGGTGGGCTTTTTCTTCGGTGGCTGGGGCAAGATCAGCGCGGCGGCTTCCGCGCAGTGGGTAGTGGAACGCTGGCGGCCTTCGCTGCTGGCAAATCTGGGTACCTGCGGCGGCTTTGAGGGCTGCGTGCAGCGCGGCGAGGTGATTTTGGCGGAGGGCGCGCTGGCCTATGACATCCTCGATATGATGGGCAACCAGCAGAAAGCGCTGGATTTCTACACCACCCCGCTTGACTTGAGCTGGCTGCGCGAACCTTACCCGCACCCGGTGCGCCGCGCGTGGATGGTTTCGGCCGACCGCGATTTGCAGCCCGAGGATATCCCCGAATTATCCACGCGCTACGGAGCCGTGGCCGCAGATTGGGAATCGGCCGCCATCGCCTGGGTGGCGCGCCGCAATGCGCTCCCGTGTCTGATCCTGCGCGGGGTGAGCGACCTGGTGGGTGCGGGCGGCGGCGAGGCGTACGCCGATATTCAGGTCTACCGCAGCGGCGCGCGCGAGATCATCGCCCGGCTGGTGGAGGCGCTGCCGGCCTGGCTGGACTGCGCCGATCTGCCCTAAATCTTCTCCCACACCTGGTACAGCCCCAGCCGCCCGCCTTCGCCGTCCGATTCGAACGTCTCCATCACACGAAAGCCACTCTGCGCGGCCAGCGCTTCCAGTTCTTCGCGGCTGAACAGGTGCACATAGCGCAGGCCCTGCCCGCTTTGCCCGGGTTGGGGCGCGCGCCAGTCGAGCAGCGTATCGCCCGGTTCGAGCTGGGCGTCTTCCAGCCCCAGCGTACTCCACGGAAGCTGGCGCGCCAGCAGGCGCGGGCTGTGCTGGTACTGCCACTCGGAATGGATGAAGCGCCCACCGGAGGGCAGCAACCCCGCGGCGCGCTGCAGCACGCTCAACCGCAGCGCGGCCGAGGGCAGGTGATGCAGCACGGCGAACGCCAGGATGCCGTCATAGGTTTCGCCGCGCAGGAGGGCGTCCCACTCCGCCACGGCCAGGTCAGCCAGGTCGAAGCGCACTTCCAGGCCGGGGTGGGCGATGTTTGCCAGCGCGGCGCGGGCTTCTTCCAGCAGGCCGGGCGAGAAATCCAGCCCGTGATACAGCCCCTGCCGCCCGCTCTCGGCCCAGGCGGCGGCCAGCGCGCCGCTGCCGCAGCCCAGGTCCAGCCAGCGCCCGGAAGGGGGTAGTCCGGCCAGCACGCGCCGCACCCCCGGCTGCACCCGTCGTCGCGTGGCAGCGAACGATTGCGCGAAAGTCTGGTAAAATCCACGATTAAGATCGAGCAATGCCGTTACGGTCGAAGGGTGCATGGGAGTATTATAGGTGATGTCGGAAAAATGGTTGGCCTCAAAAACGGGCACGCCCCAGCAAATGGAAACTGCGCTCGCAGTGCTGGATGAAGTGCGCGCCGGCAGCGATGTGTACGCCGCCATCCGGCGCCACCCGCTCCCCGGCGGGGGTTACCCCTCCAAGTCGATGCTGGTGCGCGCCTACAACCAGATGGTGGCGGCGGGCGAGATCGCGGCCGACCCGGCGCTGCTGGCGCGCATCCGCATGAAGCCCATGCGCACGCTGTCGGGCGTCACCACCGTCACCGTGCTGACCAAGCCCTATCCCTGCCCTGGGAAGTGCATCTTTTGCCCAACCGATGTGCGCATGCCCAAGAGCTACCTGCCCGACGAGCCGGGCGCCATGCGCGGGCTGCAAAACCAGTTCGACCCCTACGACCAGGTGCGCTCGCGCATCAAGGCGCTCGAGGCGGTGGGACACCCCACCGAAAAGATTGAACTGCTGGTGCTGGGCGGCACGTGGAGCGCCTACCGCCGCGATTACCAGGAGTGGTTTATCCGCCGCCTGTTTGACGCCATGAACGAGGTCGACTCGGACACGCTGGAAGAGGCGCAGCGCCGCAACGAGACCGGCCTGCACCGCAACGTGGGCCTGGTGATCGAGACCCGCCCGGACGAAATCACCGCAGATGAGCTGGCCTGGCTCCGCCGCCTGGGCGTGACCAAGGTGCAGGTCGGCGCGCAAAGCCTGGACGACGACATTTTGCTGCAAAACAAGCGTGGGCACACTGTGGCCGAGCTTCTGCGGGCGGTGTCGCTACTGCGCGCAGCCAGCTTCAAGGTGGTGCTGCACTGGATGCCCAACCTGCTGGGCGCCACGCTTGAGAGCGACCGCGCGGACTTCGCCCGCCTGTGGGACGGCGGTTTCGCGCCGGATGAAATCAAAATTTACCCCACCCAACTGCTGGAAAACACCGAGCTGTACTCGGTGTGGCAGCAGGGGCGTTACCGGCCGTACACAACCGATGAGCTGGTGCAGTTGATCGCCGACGTCAAGCCGTCGATCCCGCGCTACTGCCGCGTCAACCGCGTGATCCGCGACATTCCTTCCAACAATGTGGTGGAGGGCAACCGGCGCACCAGCCTGCGGCAAGACGTGCTGGCCGAGCTGGCGCGGCGCGGCCAGCGCTGCGAGTGCATCCGCTGCCGCGAGGTGCGCGACCAGGAAATCGACCCGGCCAGCCTGCGGTTGGACGATCTGGTGTACCGCCCGGCCTGTTCGGAGGAACACTTCCTCTCGTTTGTAACCCCCGAGGATGCAATCGCCGGCTACCTCCGCCTGTCGCTGCCCCTGTCGAAGTCGA
>CALDSL010000552.1 GCA_937920255.1 uncultured Anaerolineaceae bacterium
CTGCTGCTGTTCTTTGTGTTCTGGGAAATCGGCCTGGTGCCGATGTACTTCCTCATCGCGCAGTGGGGCAGCGCCAATCGCAATTATGCGTCGCTCAAGTTTATCCTCTACACGATGGGCGGTTCGCTCGGGCTGCTGCTGGCGATCCAGTTGATCGGCGTGGTGGCCGGCACGTTTGACCTGCCGCTGCTGTTCCAGCGCTGGCCGGCAATCAGCGAGGGCACGCTGCTCGGCCTGCCGGTCAGCACGGTAAAAGCGATCGCGTTCTGGGCGTTTGTGATCGCCTTCGCCATCAAAGTGCCGGTGTGGCCGTTCCACACCTGGCTGCCCGACGCGCACACTGAAGCGCCCACGGCAGGCTCGATGATCCTGGCCGGAGTGCTGCTGAAGTTGGGCGCGTACGGGTTCCTGCGGCTGGTGCTGCCGCTCTACCCGGTTGAATCTGCAACCTACGCCGGCTGGCTGGCGTTCTTGGGCGCGGCGGCGATCATCTTCGGCGCGCTCTCGGCCTACGGCCAGACCGATTTCAAGCGGCTGGTGGCGTACTCGTCCATCAACCACATGGGCTTTGTGGTGCTGGGTATCGCCGCGGCTGCCTGGGTGGTCGGCACGCAAGACGCGGCCATCGCGCTCAATGGCGCGGTGCTGCAAATGTTCAACCACGGGCTCTCGGCGGCGGGTATGTTCTTCCTGGTGGGCGTGATCTACGAGCGCACTCACACCCGCGACCTGACGCGCTATGGCGGCCTGTTCCCGCTGGTGCCCATTTACGGCGGGGTGCTGATCTTCACCGCCATGGGATCGCTGGGGCTGCCGGGTTTGGGCGGGTTCGTGTCCGAGTTCCTGGTGGTGCGGGGCGCCTGGCCGGTGTTCACCCTGGCCACCGCCTTGAGCATGATCGGTTTGTTCTTCACCGGCGCGTACATTCTGAAAGCGCTGAAGATGGTGCTGCACGGCCCGCTGAACGAAGAATGGCGCGGGCATCTACCCGAAATGTCTGCGCGTGAGCTGCTGGTGATCGCGCCCCTGATGGTTCTGATGCTGGCGATTGGTCTGTGGCCTGCCTGGCTGCTGGATATGATCAACCGCGCCGTCGTCATGTTCTTCTAAGAGGTGAAGGATGAACTTCCCGATACTGAGCCTAACCATCTTTATCCCCCTGATCGCCGGGCTGATAATCCTGCTCTTCCCCAGGGAGAAAACCACCTGGCCCCGGGTGACCGCGCTGGCCGCGGCAATCATCACCTTCGTCCTCACCATCATTGTCTATGCCAGTTACGACATCGCCCAGGGCGGCTACCAGTTCATCGAAAAAGTGCCGTGGATGCCGATGTGGGACATCAGCTACCACGTGGGTGTGGACGGCATCAGCACGCCGCTGCTGCTGATGGCGGGCGTGGTGCTGTTCTGCGGCACGGCGGTCTCCTGGAACGTTTCGGACCGCCCGCGTGAGTTCTTCGCCTTTCTGATGTTCCTGGGTACCAGCGTGCTGGGCGTGTTCGCCTCGCTCGATCTGTTCCAACTGTTCTTCTTCTTTGAACTGGCCATCTTCCCCAAGTACCTGATGATCGTGATCTGGGGCTACCCCAAAACGCGCGAGTACGGCGCCATGAAGCTGACGTTGTACCTGTTCATCGGGTCAGTGTTCGCGCTGGTGGGCGTGCTGGCCATCGTGTTCCTCTCCGGCGCCAATACGTTCGACATGCTGCTGCTGGAGCAATTCGGCTTTGACATTGGCTTCCAGCAGTTGTGGTTCCCGTTTGTGTTCTTTGGGTTTGCCGTGCTGGCGGCGGTCTTCCCGCTGCATTCCTGGGCTCCCGACGGCCACGTAGCCGCGCCCACCGCGGTTTCGATGATGCTGGCCGGCGTGGAGATGAAGGTCGGCGCGTTTGCTGCGCTGCGCGTGGGCATCATGCTCCTGCCCGAGGGCGCGCAGATCTGGTCGCCGCTGATCCTGGCGCTGGCCACCATCAACGTGGTCTACGGCGCGCTGATCGCGCTGGTGCAGACCGATTTCAAGTACGTCATCGGTTTTTCCTCGGTCTCGCACATGGGGCTGGTGCTGATCGGCTTTGCCACCCTGAATAAGGACGGTTTGCTGGGTTCCGGGCTGCAAATGTTCTCGCACGGCGTGATGACGGCGCTCTTCTTCTCTGTCGTCGGCATGGTGTATGACCGGGCGCACACACGTGATATTCCCAAACTGGGCGGGCTGTTTCAGAAGATGCCGGCGGCGGCGGTGGCGTTCATCGTGGCCGGCCTGGTGTCGATGGGCATGCCCGGGTTCTCCGGCTTCATCGCCGAATTTCCCATCTTTATGGGCGCGTGGCAGGTCGCGCCGATCGTGGCAATCATCGCGGTGCTGGGCATCCTGATCACCGCGGGCTATATCCTGCTTGTGCTGCGGCGCGTGTTCTTCGGCGATCTCAAACCGGAACTTGCCGCGGTGGGCGATGTTTCGGTGCTGGATAAAGTCAGCATGGCTATTCTGGTGGTCATGATGATCGCGCTGGGAGTATTCCCTTCTCTGATGTACCCGATGGTGCAGTCGGGCGTCAATTACATCCTGGCTCTGGTTGGAGGTGCATAAGTGGAGACTCCTGCGTTCACTCCCGCGATGTTCCTGGCAGTGCTGCCCGAATTGGGCCTGCTGGTGCTGGCCGGCCTGGTGCTGTTTGCGGATATTCTTCTGCGCCGCAGGCGCGAGCGCGACCTGGGCTTGCTGACCTTTGGCGGGCTGCTGTTGGTGGCCGGGCTGACGCTGGTGTTCAGCCGCCCCAACCTGGTGCCTGAACTGGTGTTCGGCGGCATGCTGCGCATGGACTGGGCCACCTACGTTTTCCGGTTGGTATTTCTTATAGGCGCGGCCATCTCGGTGCTGTTCACCATGGATTCCGACCGCCGCATCCGCGGCGGGGCATTCTACCTGCTGGTGATCGTTTCGACGCTCGGCATGAACCTCATGGCGGCTTCAGCCGACCTGATCATGCTCTACCTGGCGATTGAGACCACCTCGATCCCGCTCTACGTGCTTTCGGGCGCGCTGGTGCGCGATCAGAAATCCACTGAAGCCGGCATCAAGTACATGCTGTTTGGCGCATTCACATCAGCGCTCATGCTGTACGGTTTCAGCCTGCTGTACGGTTTCACCGGCACCACCCAGATGTATGCGTTGAAGGATATGTTCGACACCGGCGCTATCCCGACCGCGGCGCTGGTGCTCGTGGCCCTGCTCATCCTGATCGGCTTCTCCTTCAAGATCTCGGCCGTGCCGTTCCATTTCTGGGCGCCGGATGTATACGAAGGCGCGCCCACGCCGGTGGCCGGTTATCTTTCCACCGCCTCCAAGGCGGCCGGGTTCGCCGTGCTGCTGCGCTTCCTGGCGGTTGTTTTCCCTGATCTGTATCCTTCCTGGCTGTTGGTGGCCATTCTTGCGGTATCCAGCATGATCGCCGGCAACGTCCTGGCGATGACGCAGAAGAACATCAAGCGCCTGCTGGCCTATTCCTCTATCGCCCAGGCCGGCTACATGCTGATCGGCGTGGCGGCGGGCACCGAGCTTGGCTACACATCCTCCATCTTCTACCTGATCTCGTACCTGGTGACCAACCTGGCCGCTTTTGGCATCGTGGTCATCGTGGGGCGTACGGTCGGGTCGGATGAGATCGCGTCTTACGCCGGTCTGAGCCGCCGTTCGCCGGGCCTGGCGCTGGCGCTGATGGTGGCGCTGCTCTCGCTGGGTGGTGTGCCGCCCTTCGCGGGTTTCATCGGCAAGCTGTTTGTCTTCGCCGCCGCGGTGCAGGCCGACATGATCTGGCTGGCGCTGGTTGGCATCGTCAACGCGGTGTTCGCTTTATACTACTACCTGGTGGTGTTAAAAGTGGTGTGGTTGAACCGCTCGGAAAACGAGGAGGAGAAGATACCGGTGACCCGCCCGTGGGCGCTGGCGGTGGTTGTTTGCGTGGCGGGCATGTTGCTGCTGGGAACACTGTTTGCGCCCTGGTACCAGTGGGCGATGCAAGCCGCTACAGCATTCTAGTTTTAAATTGACTTGAAATATTAGATTTGCTATAATCACACCGCTATGACTTCGCCCCAGAATAGTGGACAAAAGCCCCGTCAACGTGCTGTTAACCTTGCCATTGCGGGGATCCTTGGGTTGGTAGGTTTTGTCACCCTGATCATTATCCTTGGAGCGCTGTTTGGGGGGTTGTGGCTCGATAGCCGCTTTCAGACGCGACCCGTCATTACAATTGTTCTTCTCATCGCAAGCATTCCGGTATCACTGATCGTAATGTTCGCGATTGTGCGCGCAGGAGTTGCTCGAATCCGGCCGCAAACACCCCAATCCAAAAACGAACGAGAGGAGGCAGACATTGGAAACGACACGTAAATGGCGGTGGGGAAGAAACCGCTGGATCGTGCTGGCAGCCATCATCCTGATGATTATCGCGGTGGCTGCGTTTGCTCCGGTGCGCCCGCACATTTTTGTTGCCCCGGAACATTTAACGCACGACCCGCTGTTCACGCTCCCCGTCATCGGTGATTTTTACGTCACCAATACCCTGACCACGATGCTGCTGGTGTATGCGATCATGTTCCTGCTGGCGCTTGCCATCCGCAACGGCATTCGCAAAGGCGGCCTGGTGCCCAGCGGTATCGTGCTTGCGTTTGAGGCGATTGTAGAGGTAATCTACAATATGACCGAGTCCACCACCGGCAAGCACGCGCGCAAGGTCTTCCCGTTCTTCATGACCATCCTGCTGCTGGTGCTGGTCTCGAACCTGCTGGCGCTGGTACCCGGCATGGAAAGCATCGGGATCCTGGAGCCGGTTACAGATCACGGCAACAAGGTTCAGGCCATTACCCCTGGAATTGTCACGGTTTTAAATGAAGAAACGCATGAAGGCGAAGAGGGTTATGCGCTGGTGCCGTTCTTCCGCGGCATGTCGACTGACCTGAACTTTACCGTGGCGCTGGCGCTGATCTCGGTGATCATGACCCAGGTGCTGGGCTTTCAGGCCAACGGGCCGGGCTACATTCTGCGCTTTTTCAACGTGCGCAATCTGTTCACCAAGCCATTTTTCGGCGCGATGGATTTTCTGGTAAGCCTGCTCGAGCTGATTTCGGAGTTCGCCAAAATCCTCTCGTTCTCCTTCCGTCTTTTTGGCAATATGTTCGCCGGCATGGTGCTTACCTTCCTCATCATTTCCATGGTGCCGTGGTTTGTGCCGGCCATGATTATGATGTTTGAGTTTTTCATCGGCCTTATCCAGGCCTTTGTCTTCGGCATGCTCACCATGGTGTTCATGTCGCAGGCTGTGGCTTCTCACGGCGACGGTGAGCACGCGTAGCCCGTTGCCCGACCTTAATACCGTATCATCATTCAGACGATTGATTTCAGGAGGTTATACCAGATGACTGGAGATATCATCGAGGCTGCAAAATTCATAGGCGCGGGTCTTTCCATGATCGGCGCGCTGGGTGCCGGTATCGGCATCGGTTTGAGTGTTCAGGGAGCCCTTGAAGGCATGGCCCGCAACCCCGATACGTACGGGAACCTGCTGACGAACATGATCCTGGGTATTGCTTTCTCGGAAGCAATCGCGATTTACTGCCTGGTGATCGCCTTCTTAATGCTGTTCGTTCTCTAATTCAGGGAGCGGCGAGAAAGGAGTACAGCCTTGGACGCACTTGGTATAAATCTTGGGTACCTGCTCGTTCATATTTTAAGTTTTATCATTTTGTTCGTCACGTTGCGGGCTTGGGCATACCGCCCGCTGCTGAACATGATGGATAACCGCCGCAAGATGATTGCCCAGGGCTTGGAAGATGCCCAGGTGGCGGCCGATGCGCGTGCCAACGCCGAGCGCCAGGCCGAACAGATCATCGCTGAGGCGCAGTCAAAGGCTGCCGAAGTGGTGCGCGAAGCCACCGACCGCGCCGAAGCAGCCGAACGCGAAGTGCGCGTACAGCGCGAAGCGGAAATCAATAAGCTGCGCGACCAGCGCCTGGGTGAGGTGGAAGTGGAGCGCAATCGTATTCTCAGCGAAGTGCGCGGGCAGATTGCCGCGTTGGCGATTGCCGCGACCCAGAAGCTGATCGGCGAGAGCCTGGATGAACAGCGCCAGCACGCCCTGTTAAATGATTTCTTCTCGGGCGTCAAATCTGGCCGCGTGACAGTGCTGGAAGGCCAGAGCCTGGCCGGCGCGTCGGCTGAGGTGACCAGCGCTCTGCCGCTCACCCCGGAAGAGCAGGAAACCGTCAAACGAGACGTGCTCGCCAACGTGGGCGGCGCCGGGACCGTGACCTTCCGAGTAGATCCCACGATCCTGGGTGGTTTAGTGGTGCGCGTAGGCGACCGGTTGGTGGACGGCTCCGTGGCCGGGCAATTGCAGAATTTACGCCAGAACTTGCAGTAACCGTACGATGATTGGAGAGAGGGGTTTTGGCGCGAGCCAGAACCCTTTTTTCATTTGGAGGGCCAAAAATCATGCTTCCCACCCTGGATAACCTCTTCCGCGAAATCCCGGTGCGGCGCCTTGCTCCATCCGGCGATCTGCCGGCGCTGCCGGTTACCGGAATCGCATTGGATTCGCGCGCGGTGCAGCCCGGAAACGTCTTCGTCGCCATGACCGGCGGGAGTACAGACGGGCATCGCTACACTCCATCGGCAATTGAGCGCGGAGCCGTGGCGGTGGTCGGCGCCCAGGCGCTGGAAGGGCTGGCAGTGCCCTATATCCAGGTGGAGGACACGCGCGTGGCCCTGGCCTATCTCTCGGCCGCGTTCTATGGCTTTCCGGCGCGCAAGCTGGTGGTCATCGGCGTGACGGGCACTGACGGCAAGACGACCACATCCAACCTGATCTACAGGATCCTGCAGCAGGCGGGGATTCGGGCGGGCATGATCTCGACCGTCAACGCGGTGATTGGGGATGAAGAGATCGACACCGGTTTCCACGTCACCACGCCCGAAGCGCCGGACGTGCAGCGCTACCTGGCCTACATGGTGGATGCCGGGCTGACCCATGTTGTGCTCGAATCGACCTCTCATGGGCTTGCGCAGCACCGCGTCACCGCATGCGATTTTGACATCGGCGTGGTGACCAACATCACCCACGAGCACCTCGACTACCACGGCTCGTACGAAGCCTACCGCGCTGCCAAGGGCATGTTGTTTGCCAGCCTGGGCCAAACACAGGCCAAGACACACAGCGTGGCCCCGCTGGCCGTTTTGAACCGCGACGACCAGTCCTACCCCTACCTGGCCGAAATCAGCCCGGTGCGGCAGGCCACCTACAGCCTCGCTCCCCAGGCCGACTTTTCCGCCGCGGATATCCAATACGAGAACGGCCACCTGCGCTTTACCGTGCGCGGGCCTGGGTCTGAGACTCTGTTGCAGCCCAACCTTGTGGGCGATTTCAACGTGTCCAACTGCCTGGCAGCGTTTGCAGTGTGCGTGGGCGGTCTGGGCATCGCGCCGCAGGTGGCCGCCGACGGCATCGCCGCGCTGCAAGGCGTGCCCGGGCGCATGGAGCGCATTGACATGGGCCAGCCCTTCACCGCCGTGGTCGATTTCGCTCACACCCCCTTCGCGTTGCGCGCCGCGCTCCACACCGCGCGCAGTATGACCGGCGGGCGGGTGATCGCGGTGTTTGGCTCGGCCGGGCTGCGCGACCGCCAGAAACGGCGCATGATGGCTGAGGAATCAGCGCGGATGGCGGATGTGAGCATCCTCACCGCCGAAGACCCGCGCACCGAGTCGCTGGATGCGATTTTGGAAGAGATGGCCGCCGCCGCCCGCGAGCAGGGCGCGGTGGAGGGCGAGAGCTTTTACCGCGTACCCGACCGCGGCGAAGCGATCCGGCTGGCGGTGCGGCTTGCCCAACCCGGCGATCTGGTGATTGCTTGCGGCAAGGGCCATGAACAGTCGATGTGCTTTGGCACCACCGAATACCTGTGGGACGACCGTACTGCCATGCGCGCCGCCCTGGCCGGCCTCCTCGGCCTGGAAGGCCCCCAAATGCCCTATTTACCCACCGCGGATCAGTCTTCCGAAGGGTAGCGCTTCAAGATCATCGCAAAAAGCGTTGGGTTTCGCTCACAAGAGATGAAAACAGAAATCGTAGGTTGGGTTGAGCCTAAGCCACCGATATTCTACATATCACTATAGGCGAAACCTAACGCTCTTCAAGATCATCGCAAAAAGCGTTGGGTTTCGCCAATTCCCTAGAGATGAAAACAATAGGGTGCGCTGGCGGCTTGATAAGACCGATATAGCGTATGACAACCCTGCGACGCAGGCTATCATGTGCCGCCAAAACACCCTGCAAATTCGCGTTCTTCGCTGTGAAAAGATTCCTGTGCCGCCGCTTACATCATCACGCCGGTTGCGCTTCAACCTCGCCCTGCGCATTCTGCGAAACAGGCAGCAGCACGTGAAACTCGCTGCCCGGGCAGGTTTCTTCATCATATCCCGGGCTGATCAGCCACACCTTGCCGCCATGCGCTTCCACAATGCCGCGCACGATCGCCAGCCCCAACCCTGGCCCGCTGCCTTTGTAGCGCGTCTTGCTGGTCGAGTGCAGGTTCACATCCCCGGTCTGGTAGAACTTGGAGAAAACCAGCTCCTGGATCTCCGGCTCCACCCCGATGCCGGTGTCGCTCACCACCACTTCGATGCTGTCAGTCGACAGCGGGCTTTGCTCGGCGGGGATCATCTTCTGGACCACGCAGATGCGCCCGCCATTGGGCGTGAATTTGACCGCGTTGCTCAGCAGGTGATAAAACACCTTGTGCAGCGCGTCCACATCCGCCTCCACCGCTGGCAGCGTGTTGGTTTCCACCATTTCAAATTGCAGCCGGCGATTCGCCATGGTCTGCGCCATGCCGGCCTGCACGCTGCGCACCACCGCTGGGATCGACAACGGTTTGGGCGCAAGACGCATGCTGCGGCTGTCAATTTTGGCCATGTCCAGCATTCCGGCCACGATTTCCTGCATGCGCGCCGCACCGGTGCGGATGCCGGTGACCGTCTGCGCCAGGAACATGTTATCCAGAATGGCCGGCTCGCTGCTCAGAATGTCGCTGTAACCCATCAGCAGGGTGATCGGCGTGCGCAACTCATGCGACGCCACCTGGATAAAATCGGATTTGACCCGGTCGAGTTTCTCCAGCTTCTTATTGGCGTGGTTAAGGTCGTTGGATGCCTTTTGCAGCTCGTTGTTCAGTTCCACCAGGTGCTTAACCAGCCGAGCGTTCTCCAGCGAGGTGGCCGTCTGGTTGGCCAGCGCGTTGAGCAGTAGAATGTCCGCATCCGAGTAGCTATCGCCGGAGGTTTTGCTGCCGACCATGAACAGGCCGATCCACTCGTTGTGCGCGATGATGGGAATATAGGCTTCCATGCCGGACCGCTGGAACCAGGCCAGCTCTTCTTTGGGCACAGCCCGGAAGGCGGGGAGAAAATCGATGTCATATTGGGTCAACAGCCGGTGTTCCTGCACAAAGAAGGTGGCTAGCGGGCTGGTATAGGCCAGGGTTACCGGATCAATGATCTGCTGCTCGCCATCGACGATATGGCGCAGCACGTAGCCACGCTGGTCTTTGTTTTCCGGCTGTTCCACCAGAATCAGGTGCGCCTTCTGCAACCCCAACACCTCGCGGATGGCGCCGGTCGAAACGGCAGCCAGCAGGTCAAGATCGAGGATATTGCTGGTGCTCTGGCTGTACTCGCGTACCACCTGCGCGGGGTTGTAATCTTGCCCGTGGAACATGCGGTTGACCAGCTTGCGGAT
>CALDSL010000553.1 GCA_937920255.1 uncultured Anaerolineaceae bacterium
GGCGCGGCTTCGGATCAAGGCTCTGGCGACAACAGCAATGCGGTCAGTCACATCTTCCAAACCATGTGGCGGGATGGGCGCAAGTACGGCGTCTTTCTGCACCTGCTGGCGCAAACGGTCAGCGAACTGCCATCCGGAATCTTGTCTTCATGCGCCAATTTGTTTGTCTTTCAGACCAAAGACCCCAAAGATCGCGACCTGATCCTGCCCCATCTCGGGCGGTCCGAAAAAGGTCTGGTTAACACCGAATACAAACGCTACCTGGCGCGGATTCCGAAAACCCTGGCGATTGCCAAGTTTGGTTATTCGGATGATGTTCACCTGCTGGAGCCGATCCTGATGCGCCCGCTGATGGTGGTATGCGACGAACCATCCGACCGGGAAATCTTCCGCCAGCTCGGCGCCCAACCTGGAATTTGAGTTGTAGCCGGCGGCGTATTCTGCCGGATTCTATTTTGAGACAGGAGACTTTTATGGAACCCAAAAAACGTTCACCCCTGATTGCCATCGTTCTGGCGGTTGTGATTGGCCTGATGGTGATTGCGCTGCTCAATGGCGTGATCCGGCCAACCCAAATCGTTGTGGCCAAATCCGCCATAGCTCCCGGCACTATTCTCAGCGATGCTTTACTGGAACTGCGCACAATTCCGATGGGCGCTCGTCCGGCGGATGCGTTGACCAAGACCGAGGACGCCGTGGGTAAGATGCTGGCAGTCGGACGCGCACCAGGCGACTTTATTGTCCAGTCAGTTTTGGGCGAAATTGCCGGTGCAGGAATCCCGGCTGAATTACCCGAAGGGCACGTGGCGCTGGCGATCCACGTCAACCAGGCCAGCGGCATCGCCGGGCTGCTGCGGCCCGGGCAGACCGTCACGATTATTGGCATGCTGTCACCTGACCTGCTCTCCGATAATCCGGTGAGCGTGATGACCGGCCCGTTGACGGATTTTAGCTTACCCACCCAAATTCCAATCAGCGCAGTTCCCGGCGCGCCCGTCCCAACGCCCACCAGCACGCCCACTCCCGAGCCGCCTCAATCTCCTCTGGCGCGATTGGCCGTGACCGGCGTGCGTGTCTTGATGGTGCCGCAGTCCTTCCGCTACGAAGAAGTGCCGGCCGGCGCATCCGAGGATCAACTATATTCCTCGGCGCGAACGACAATGTCCGCGCAAGAAGGATCAGTCATCGTCCTGGATGTGCCAACCACCAAGATCGAGGTGGCGCCCGGCTTATGGGCCGATCCGGTTTCGCTGCTGGCTGCGCTGGATCAGTATGGCACGATCCACCTGGCGCTGGAACCCGCGGCAGGCCTGAATATCCAATCCAACGATGTGGTAACGCTCAATCTGGGCGATCTGTACGAAACACTCAACGAAAACCGCGGCAAGAAGTAGGAGCCGGGAATGACGGACGCCTATTCCAATCAAAAGGTGGCGGTCATGTTGGCCGGTCCCGGGCACGAGGTGGTGTATTACCAGATGCAGCCGCCGATGCTGGCTGATGCCCGCTTCATTATCGCCGGACACGCCACCCAGTGGTCCATGTTTGAAACCAACTTGAACAATCTCAAGCCCGCGCTGGTGGTGGTGCAGGCGGATATCGCGCCTGATCCGGACGCGTTGATCCACATCCTTTCCCGGATATCTGCCTGGAAAGGGGTGGCGGTGGTGATCTTGCCTGCCACGCACCGCGATTTCAAAGGCGCGTTCGAACGGATAGATACGGTGCGCGGCGTCTACATTGCGCCAGTGAACTGGATCGAGATCTTCCAGGCAGCGTATGGTTCAGCGATCACCGAACGCGCTCGGCTTTCACAAACCGCGCCGATGCAGCAAACTGTGACCAGCTTTGCCAGCGCCAGTAATTCAGCTTTCATCACCGGCACAAAACGTATCGCGGTTCTATCGCACGCCGGCGGGGTGGGCTGCTCGACGATTGCCGAGAACCTGGCCTACGAGCTGGCCGTGCGAATGAGTGTCAAGACATTGCTGGTTTCTATGGGTCTACCACCCGCGGCTGCGCCGCATCTCAAGCTGCGTTATCTACCCAACCTGACCGAGTATTTCGACCATCCCGGCAAATCCTCGTTTCAAGCGGCGATCCAGCGTTTAGAGATGCTCGAAGTGCTGCTCGCGCCCGAATCCTCGCTTGAGTACATGAAAATCCTTGAGCAGTCGGGGAAAGGGACAGGCGAAGGGACGATCAACGGCATGCTGATCGACTCAGAAGACGGGCGCTATGCAGCAATTGTCATGGACGTTCCAGCCAGCGAGGATTTGTGGATGGGTCACTCCATCGTCTTTGCCAACACGGCCTTGATCGTGGCCCGACCCACGTTGGCCGATCTGGCAGCCACGCGCCATACACTCACCCTGCTTCTTTCCGGGATGCGCAGCGAAAAGCGTCTGGCGAAGGAATCGATCTACCTGGTGCTTAATCAATTCACCGATCGCTCCGGGTTCACGCCACGCAGTTTTCAAGACGAACTGGCCGGTACAGTAGGGTGGGCTCCGCCCATCGCGGCGGTGCTGCCTTACGAGCCGGGGGTGGCGCAGGCGCAGGATAACGGCATTCCACCGGTGACGCGCATCGACACCTTTGGCGGCGGCATCCGCTCTATCATCGAGACGCTGTTCCCGGCCATGGGTAGCAGTATGGCATCCTCGAAAAACAACCGCAGCGTGCTGCGGCTGCCCAAGATTCGCTTCACCTCATAGGAGACAGTATGGCAGGGATTTTAGGTTTGTATGATGTGTCCGCGGCGGCGCTGCCGGATGATGCTGTGCGCCAGGCAGTCGTCAATGAGGTGATCGATCAGGTCAATCAGGAATTCCCACCGGCGCTGCTGCAATCGCCCTCGGAGGAAGACCGCCAGCGAATCCAGGAGCGGGTTGTGACCGTTGTCGGCGCGGCCCTACGCAAGCGCAGCCTGCGACCAGGATTTCAATACGAAGCCCAACTGGCGGAAGATCTGACCCGTCGTATCGTTGGTTTGGGCTTCCTCGATCTGCTGCTGCCGCCGGTCCGGACAGACCTCTCGGAGATCGCGATTTACTCGAGCGGCCTGGTGCAGATCATGCGTAAAGGCTCGGTGCGATGGGAAAACGTGGATATGGCTCCGGAAGCAGGGGAAATCTGGCGCGTTCTGGATCGCCTGCTTGGGCCGCAGAACAAGACGCTGAACGAAACCAACCCGAGCATCAACGCCAAGCTGCCCGCCACGCAGCATAATCCCGGCGGTGGGCGTATCAAAGCGCTGCATCCCATCGTGACCCCGCCCGGGCGGAATCCAAGCGTCAATATCCGCCTGTACGAGCAGAAGCCGGTCAAGCCGGACTGGCTGCTGGAGCGCGGCGTAATGACGGCTGAGATGATGAGCCTGCTGCAAACTGCAATGGAAGATGGCTACCGCATCCTGATCGCCGGTGGCACGCGCACCGGAAAAACCACACTGCTCAGCGC
>CALDSL010000554.1 GCA_937920255.1 uncultured Anaerolineaceae bacterium
AACCTGTTGATCAATCTCAGCCAGAATTACGATGAAATCATCGCCATCGTGATGTCGTCCCAGTTGAGCAGCGTGTACGATTCGGTCCAACGCGCGTCGGAAGAAGTGAAAGGCCGCGTGCGGCTGCAAATCATCGATTCGCAGACCACCTCGGTGGGTCTGGGGATTCTGGTGCAGTGCGCCGCCGAAGCTGCCGCGGCGGGCATCAATGGCGCCGAGATCGAGCGCATGGTACGCAGCATGATACCGCACATCTACATGGTGGTGTGCACGCCCGGGTTATCCTACCTGCATTACGCCGGCTATATCGACCGGGCGCAGGCCTCGCTGGGTGAGATGCTCAACCTGCTGCCCATTTTTGCCATGGAAGAGGGGCATTTGACGCCGCTGGAAAAGGTGCGCAACCACCGCAACATGCTGGATTTCTTCCAGGAATTTCTGGATGAGTTTGATTCGATTCAGCATATCGCCCTGCTGCAAAGCGTGACACCCAACCAGCAGGATTCGCGCCTGCTGCGCGAGCATGCCGAAGACCTGTTTGAAAATACCCCGTTCAGCGAGCATGCCATCAACCTGCCGCTGGCAACCCTGCTGGGGCCGCGCACGCAAGGCCTGATCGTGGTTGAAAACCCCGATCCCAAAACCAACCGCTCCCCGGGCGCATCGCGCCTGTGAGCGCCCAGTGATCGCCATTCCCCGCCCCACGAGCAAGCGTGGGGCGGTTTTAAAACCTGTATGACCGTCTCATCACAGCGCGACAGGCTTTTGCGGTAAAATACGTCCATGCCTTCACCGATTGATAAACTCCAAAAATTCTTCCGGCTCGAAGCCGAGCGGGGCTACGATAATCGCGCCGTCGTCGGCGGCCTCGATAAAATCCTGCCAGCGTGGGAACAGGAAGCCCGCAGCGGACAGCTCCCCCAGGAACTGCTGGATGCCGTCGCCGCGGGTTTGAATGAGTATCCGCAACTGGAACCGGATGCCCGCGCCGGGCTGCTCCAGCAGCTCATGGAACGGCTTCAAGCCGCGCGGCCCACGGTAGAGAGCACGCCGGAACGACAGCCGCCGCTGACCGTGCTGGATGTGCCTTCTCCCAGCCGGGGGAAGGCGATTGTCAACGACCAGCCGCGCGAGAACCGCCCGCTGGGGCGCAAGAGCCGCATGCAGTCCGCCCCGGTACGGCCGCCCGAGAGCGAGAACACCGCTGGTCTGAGCGCCCCGCTCACCGTCCTGCCTGGCATTGGTAGCAAGCACGCGCAGACGCTGAGCGAATTGGGGCTGAACACCCTGGAAGACCTGCTGTATTATTTTCCGCGCCGCTATGATGATTACAGCCAGTTAAAACCCATCAACCGACTTGTCTTCGGTGAAGAGCTGACCATCATCGCCACGGTGCAGAGCACAGCCAACCGCCCGTTCCGCGGCGGCCAGGGGCAGATGACGGAAGTGATCGTCTCCGACGGAACCGGCTTTTTGCGGCTGACGTTCTTCAACCAGCCATGGCTGGCCAACCGCATGACGCGTGGCACGCAGCTCGTGCTTTCCGGCCGAGTCGACCAGTATCTGGGCCGCCTGGTGATGACCAACCCGGATTGGGAACTGCTGGAACAGGAACACCTGCACACCAACCGCATCGTCCCGGTCTACCCGTTGACGGCCAACGTCACCCAAAAGTGGCTGCGGCGCATCATGTTCAACACGGTCAATTTCTGGGCGCCGCGGGTGACCGATTTCCTGCCCGCCGGTATCCGCTCGGCCGCGGGCTTGATGGATCTTTCTGGCGCGCTGATGAACGCGCACTTCCCCAGCAACCAGGCTAAGTTGAAGGCAGCGCGCGAGCGGCTGGCGTTCGACGAAATCTTCCTGATGCAGATGGGCGTGCTGCGCCAGAAGCGCAATTGGGAATCGGCCGAGGCGCGCCAGTTCCCCACCCCGCATGAATGGCTCGAAAGCCAGGTGGCGCGCCTGCCGTTCACACTGACCAACGCCCAGGTGAAGGCGCTGGAACACGTGCGCAGCGACGTCGAATCAGGTCACCCGATGGATCGCCTGTTGCAGGGCGATGTGGGTTCGGGCAAGACGGTGGTAGCCGCGCTGGCCGTGGCAATGGTCATCCGGCATGGCGCGCAGGCCGCGGTGATGGCCCCCACCAGCATCCTGGCTGAACAGCACTACCGCAGCTTTTCGCGGCTGCTGGCGGAAAATGACGGCCTGGAAGGCGCGCTCAATGCGGAGCAGATCCGCCTGCTGGTTGGCGATACGCCCGAAGCGGAAAAGGAAGCCATCCGCGCCGGGCTGGCCGATGGCAGCATCAAGCTGGTGATCGGCACGCACGCGCTGATCGAAGACCCGGTCGAATTCCAGCAACTGCAACTGGTGGTGGTGGATGAGCAGCACCGCTTTGGCGTGGCCCAGCGCGCCGCGCTGCGCGCAAAGGGCAGCAACCCGCACCTGCTGGTGATGACCGCCACGCCCATCCCGCGCTCGCTGGCGCTGACGGTGTATGGCGATCTGGACCTGACCGTGATGGACGAAATGCCCGCCGGCCGCCAACCAGTGGAAACCCACGTGCTCAACCCGGTGGAGCGCGAGCGCGCCTACCACCTGATCCACACCCAGATCAAAGAAGGCCGCCAGGCGTTCATCATCTACCCGCTGGTGGAACAGGGTGAGCGCAGCGCGGATGAAAACCGCGCCGCCGTGGAAGAACACCAGCGCTTGCAGCGCGAGGTCTTCTCCTCGGTGCAGGTGGGGCTTTTGCACGGGCGCATGAAGCCCGAAGAGAAGGAAGCGGTGATGACGAGCTTCCGCGACGGCGAATACACCGTGCTGGTGTCCACCTCGGTGGTGGAAGTGGGCGTGGATGTACCCAATGCCACCGTGATGCTGGTGGAAGGCGCCGAACGCTTTGGCCTGGCGCAATTGCACCAGTTCCGCGGGCGGGTGGGACGCGGGCAGGAGAAGTCCTACTGCCTGCTGGTGCCCGGCAAACAGGATGCGGTGGATAACGAGCGCCTGCGGGCGATGGAAAGCACCACCGACGGTTTTGTGCTGGCCGAACTGGACCTGCAGCAGCGCGGCCCCGGCGATTTTCTCGGCACGCGCCAATCCGGGTTCGCCGAACTGCGCATGGCCAGCCTTTCGGACGTGCGCCTGATCGAGAAAGCGCGCGAGCATGCCCAGGCAATTTTCGCCGCCGACCCGGAGCTGGAAAACCCTGAACACGCCGACCTGTCGCAGATGCTCGACCGCTTCTGGAGCGACGGGAGAGGGGATCGGAGTTAAGTATGGTACGCGCATTATTTCCCGGCACATTTGACCCGATACACTACGGCCACATCAACATCGCCCGGCGCGCCACCCGCCTGTTCGACGAGTTGATCATCGCGGTGTACGACCGGCCGCTGAAAAATCTGCTCTTCACCCCCGAAGAGCGGCTGCGGATGGTGAGCGAAACCTTCAAAGATGAGCCCAAAATCCGCGTGCTGGGTTATGGTGGGTTGACGGTGGAAGCCTGCCGCGCGGCTGACGCGCAGGTGATCGTGCGTGGGCTGCGGGTGTTTTCGGATTTCGAACACGAATTCCGTATGGCGCTGGCCAACCACCGCCTGGCGCCGGAAATTGAAGTAATGGCTCTGATCACCAACGAAGAGCACACCTTCCTTTCCTCCACCACAGTGCGTGAAATCGCCTCGCTGGGCGGCGACGTGAGCAGCATGGTGCCGCAGCACGTGGCCATCGCGCTGGCCAAACGCATGAAAGAGCTGGGCGAGGGGCAGACAGTGGTGCCGTTTACTTCGCTACGCGATTAGCCGAAAAGTTGTACAATTGGCCTGGATATTGCAACAATTGCTGTGCGCAAATACGGGAGGGACGCAATGGACATCTTACATCTAGTTGATCGCCTCGAAGAACTCTTTAACGAAAGCCGGCCGATCTGGTTTACCCACAGCGTGGCCGTGGACGAGGAAAAGCTGCTCGACATTATTGACCAGATGCGGGTTTCCATTCCCGAGGAAATCAAAAAGGCGCAGCAAATCCTAGCCCAGCGCGACCGCATTCTGGCGCAGGCGCAGGAAGAGGCCAACCGAACGCTCAGCCTGGCGCGCGAGCGTTCAGACCAGATGATGGAACGCGACCCGCTGGTGCAGTCAGCCCAGGCGCGCGCGGACCAGATCATCGAACAGGTGCAGATGGAAGTGGAAGGCACCCGCCGCGAAGCGGATGCCTACGTGCTGGATACGCTCACCAAGTTGGAAATGGAAATGGAGCGCCTGCTCAACCAGGCGCGCAACGGTATCCGCACGCTGCAAGCCGAGCAGCAGAGCCGCATGCCGCATCAGGAGCAATAACTGCCTTTACCAAACGATGAAAAAGCCCCGGAGTTTTGATCCAGGGCTTTTTTCATTCTTTCCTTATTGCTGCTCAGCTTGCGCTTGCACCGGCACGGGCGCCTCATCCGGCTGCTTTTCCTTGCCGTTGGACGCCTTTGAGCGGCGCGGTTTGGGCGGTTTCTCCGGCGCGGGGTGCAGCGCCACTTCCAGCACCTGATCCATATGCGTGACTGGAATCAGTTTGACATCGGTGCGCACCTTCTTGGGAACGTCGATCAGATCTTTCATGTTGCGTTCGGGCAGGATGACCTTGCGCAGCCCGGCGCGATGCGCTGCCAGCACTTTCTCGCGCAGCCCGCCGATGGGCAGCACGCGCCCGCGCAGGGTGATTTCACCGGTCATGCCCACGTCTTTGTATACCGGGCGTTCGGTAAAGGCCGAGATCAGCGCGGAGGCCAGGGTGATGCCCGCCGAGGGGCCGTCTTTGGGGATCGCGCCTTCGGGAATGTGGATATGCACGTCCACGTGCTCGAAGGTATCCACATCCAGGTTCAGTTCGCGGGCGCGCGATTTGAGGTAGGAAAGCGCGGCCTGCGCCGATTCCTGCATCACATCGCCCACCTGGCCGGTGATCTGCATGGTGCCCTTGCCCTCCAGGATCAGCACTTCCACGGGCATAATTTCGCCGCCGTTCTCGGTCCAGGCGATGCCGGTGGCCACACCAACTTCATCCTGGCGCTCGGCTTCGGTCATGAAGAACTGCGGGGGACCGAGGAACTTTTCGACGGTTTGCGGGGTGGGTCGGGTGGGGAAATGCCGCTTCTCCGACTTAAGACGCGCCACCTTGCGGCACATGCGCCCGATCTCGCGTTCCAGGTTGCGGACGCCGGCTTCGTAGGTATACTCGCGGATAATGCGCCGGACAGTGGTTTCGGGGAAGTCTACTTCACTGGTCTCCAGGCCGCTCTCTTCCTGCTGACGCGGGATGAGGAAGCGGCGCGCGATTTCGAGCTTTTCTTCCTCGATATACCCGGCGAATTCGATCACTTCCATGCGGTCGAGCAGCGCCGAAGGGATGTTGCCCAGGTTGTTGGCGGTGGTGATGAACATCACCTTCGAGAGATCGTAGGCCAGTTCCAGGTAATGATCGGAGAAGGCGTAATTCTGCTCGGGATCGAGCACTTCCAGCAGCGCCGACGACGGATCGCCGCGGAAATCCGCGCCCAGCTTGTCAATTTCATCCAGCATGAACAGCGGGTTGATCGTACCGGCGCGGCGCATGGTCTGCAAGATGCGGCCAGGCAGCGCGCCGATGTAGGTGCGGCGGTGGCCGCGGATTTCGGCTTCGTCACGCACACCACCCAGTGAAAGGCGCACAAACTTGCGTCCCAGCGCCTCGGCAATCGAGCGCCCCAGCGAGGTTTTGCCGGTGCCGGGAGGGCCAACAAAGCACAGGATCGGCTGGCGCGGTTTTTTGGGCTTCAGGCTGCGCACGGCGATGTACTCCAGGATGCGGTCTTTGGCGCGGCCCAGGCCGTAATGATACTGCTCAAGGATGCGCGCGGCGTGCTTGACGTCCAGGTTGTCCTCGGTCTCGTCGTGCCAGGGCAGTTCCAGGATCCAATCCAGGTAGGTGCGGATGATGCCCACTTCGGGGGCCATGGCCGGCATCTGCGCCAGGCGGTCGGCTTCTTTCATCCCCGCCGCGCGAACTTCGTCCGGCAACCCGGCTTCTATCAGGCGTTGGCGCAGTTCGGCGATCTCGCGCACCCACATGTCGCCTTCGCCCAGCTCGGTCTGGATGGCTTTCATCTGCTCCCGCAGGTAAAACTCACGCTGGCTGCGGTCGACTTCGTTCTGCACCTTGTTCTGGATTTCGTCTTCAAGCTGGAGCACATCCAGTTCCTGCGCCAGCAGCCAGTTGACGCGCTTCAGGCGCTCTTCAGGGTCGGGCAGCAGCAGCAGCGTCTGGCGCTCCTTGAACGGCAGTGAAATGGCCGTGGAGACCATATCCGCCAGCCAGCCGGGCTCGGTAATATTAAGCGAGAACAGGTGGGCTTCATCCGGCAGGCTGCGGTCGAGCTGCACGCAGCGCTCGAACAGATCGCGAGTGGTGCGCATCAGCGCGTCCATCTGCCGGTCGACTTCCAGCGGCTCGTCGATGGGGCGCACGCGCGCGCGGTAGAACGGCTCGACCTGTATGATTTCCACCACTTCCACGCGGCGGCGACCCTGCACCAGGGCGGAATTGTTGCCGTCGGGCATATTCAGCAGGCGGCCAACCGCGATTTCTGCCCCAATGGGCAGGAAATCTTCTGGCTGCGGCTCATCCACTTCCGAATCCTTCTGCACCAGGGCAATCATGGTCTGGAAGTTGGCCTGCGCTTCCTGAATGGCCAGCAGGTTGGGGCCAGGCTGGATGAAAATGGGGGAGACCATGCGGGGAAACACCACAATGTCGCGCAGGATCAGCACAGGGCAATCGATCATCCCATCCATGTCGGGCTCGCCGTTGGGAATGCGGTAGAGTTCCTCGGTGCGCTGGTGCATTACCGCGGCAAATTCGTCGGAATTATCCTGTCGCTGCGACCAATCGTCATTCTTCATACAAATTCCTTCATACCTTCCAAAGTGGGTGTTTTCACGCAGGAGTATTTTACCCGGTTATCAGGAGATTGGCGACGGGAATATTTCCTTCCAGGTTGCGCGCGCCGCCGCGGCGACGAACAAACTACCCGCCACCACCACCGCGGCGTGATTGCCAGCCAGTTCCAGCGCCTTGCGCATGGCATCTTCCAGCGGAACCACGGCGTGCGCCGGGCAGCCAAACTGGTGCGCCAGGTCGACCAGCATTTCCGGGCTGGCGGCGCGCGGATGCACCGACTGGGTGGCGATCAGGCCGCTGGCGCGCGGCAGCAGTTCGGCGAACATGCCGTGCACGTCTTTGTCCTCGCTGGCGCCAAACAGCAGGATCACCGGAACGCCGGGCAGGTAGTCGTCCAGCGCCAGGCGTAGCTTGAGCGCTGAGTCGCGATTGTGCGCTGAGTCTACGATCACGGGCGGTGTGCGGCGCAACACCTCAAAGCGCGCCGGCCAGGAAACGCTGGCAAACCCCCTGTGGATGGCGCCATCCGGCACGGCCAGACCAGCTTCGCGGATGGCCATGATGGTGGTATAGGCCGTGGCGGCGTTTTCCACCTGGTGGTGGCCCAGCAGCGGGATGGTCAGGCGCACCGGTTCCCAATCGCTGCGGCCGCCGCTTTCCACAAATTCATCCACCAACTGCTGCTCGCCGCTGTTCCACACCAGCAGGGTCTGCCCGCCCAGTGAGCGCGACCAGGGCGCAAAGAATACATCCCGCCCGATGAGGGTCAGCGGCGCGCCGCGCTCGCGCGCAATCGCCTCCACGGTCAGCCGGGCCTCGTCTTTCTGCGGCGCAAGCACCACCGGCCGGCCGGGCTTGATGATCCCGGCTTTCTCCCGGGCGATTTCCGCCAGGGTGTTACCCAGCACGGCGGTATGGTCATACGAGAGCGAGGTGATCACCGACACAAGCGGATCGACCAGAACATTGGTGGCATCCAACCGCCCGCCCAAACCCACTTCGATCACCGCCGCGTCCACCTTCTGCTCGGCAAAATACAAAAATGCGATCGCGGTCGTCAACTCGAAGGTGGTGATCTGCTCCACCGCGGCCGCGTGGGGTTTGATGCGCTCCACCAGATCGACAAATTCGGCCCTGGCGATTTCCTGGCCGTTGATCTGGATGCGCTCGGTGTATTCCTGTAAGTGGGGCGAGGTGTAAAAACCGGTCTTGTAGCCGGATGCATGCAGCGTACTGGCCACCATCGCGGCGGTGGAGCCTTTGCCCTTGGTGCCGGCCACGTGCACCGCCGGGTACTGCAAATGCGGGTCGCCCAACCGGCACAGCAGATCGCGCATGCGGTCCAGATTGAATTTTTCTGGCGAGTAGCGGAACGCGCGCGTCAGGCTGTAATCCACAAAGCTGTAGAGATAATCCAATGCTTGCTGGTATGCACTTTCCAGGTTGTCCATCCT
>CALDSL010000555.1 GCA_937920255.1 uncultured Anaerolineaceae bacterium
GAACCGGTGGAACCGACGGCGGGCGCGATTACCTGCACCGCCCCCGCGGCACTGACGCCCTCCTCGACTGAGGGGCCGTACTACAGCCCCAACCCGCCCGAGGACAGCAACCTGGCTGACGATTTACCCGGCACGCGGCTGCTGCTGACCGGTTATGTGCTCGACACGGACTGCCAGCCCATCCCAGGCGCGCGTGTCGATTTCTGGCAGGCGGACAGCCAGGGCGTATACGATAATGCCGGCTACACCCTGCGCGGCTATCAGATCACCGCCGCCGACGGCTCGTACCGGTTGGAAACGGTCATCCCCGGCCAGTACCCGGGGCGCACCGAGCATATCCACGTTAAGGTGCAGGCCCCCGGCGGGCCGGAACTGACCTCGCAGTTGTACTTCCCCGAATCGACCGGCAACAGCGGCGACCGGATTTTTGTGCCGGAGTTGGTGGTGGAGATTGTGTCAGAGGAAGGCAATCAGGTGACCGCGCGCTTTGATTTTGTCGTGCAGCGTTAATACTGTTGCTTGTTTGATAACGCTCGAAAAAGCAAACCGCGAAGAAGCGAAGAGCGCGAAGGAAACGCGAAGAAATATTTAAAACAGGTTTCTTCGCGTTTTTCTTTCCCGCAGGAACATTCCCGAAGGACACCGGGACGGTGCGGGACGATGCGCGCTCTTCGCTTCTTTCCCGAAGGAACACCGGGACGGTGCGCGGTGGAGTCCTTTAGCGTAGCTTGTAAAACGCGACCGGCTTACGACCCCATCTCGACCGCCCCGATTGGGCAGGAGAGCACGCACAGGCTGCAGGCGATGCACAGCTTGCGGTGCTTGAGCAGCGGGTGGGCGCCGTTGAGGCCAATCGCCCCGGTGGGGCAGGCCTTGACGCAAATCTTGCAGTCGGTGCACAGGTCTTTATCCCATACCGGCACCGGCCAGCGGCTGCGGCGGACTTCCACGGCCAACGCGCCGGCCGGAGTTTGCACCGCCTCGTGCGGGCAGATGCGCCCGCACGCGCCGCATTCGATGCATAGGCGCTCATCCACCACGTGCAGTTCTTTGTGCGTCCCGCTGATCGCGCCCACCGGGCACAGCTTCCGGCACGCGCCACAGCCCTTGCAGTTTTCCAAGATGTAATAGGCCATGCACCCACCCCCGACCGTATTTTAGCCCGGAAACTCTTCGATGCCAATGCGCTTCAGGGCGCCGTTTTGCGGGTGGCCCTGCTCGTCCCAGCCCATCTCCTGCCAGTACAGCTTCACCAGCCCTTCCAGCGGCACCGTACGCCCGGCGTTGGCGCCCTCGGTTTGCGGTGGTTGGCCCAGCGCGCGCGGGTGAACGTCGTGCCGCGCCGGCGCGCCGTGGCGCAAATTGAACGCCTGGCGCAGATCCTGGATTTCCTGCCCGATCTGCATGTATTCATCCGGGGTTTTCTCCAGCCCGGTGGCGGCGTTGAGCCATTCAAAGATAGGCAGGCGCTGCACGCCGATCAGCGCGCCAAACAGGCACGCCCCGGCCGCGTTGAGCACGGCGCTGAAGCGGCTGCACTGTGCCGCCCACTGCGCCTTTTCTTCATCCGCGCGGTACTTGGTGGATTTATGGTAAAAACGCGGGCGAACCCTGGGCGCGCTCTTCACCCGCGTCCATAACTGGAACATTTCATAATACTGGTACGAGCCGAGCGTATGCCGCCCCGGCGTGGCCTCGACCGCGGCGTGCAGGACGAACCCCGGGTCGTTGCGCCCATCGTGCATGGCCAGTTCCTGCCCGCCCGCGTGCACCGCGTAGGCCGTGCTGCCGTTCCCCAGCCGCCGCGCGGCCTGCTTGGAGCCGTCCGCCAGCAGATCGCCGATGCCCTCGCGCCGGATTATCAACTCCAGCAGCGCGCGGATCGCCTGGGTGTTGCCCCAGCGCAGTTCCAGCCCGCCGGTGTCTTCCAGCGAGATCAGCCCGTTCTCGAAGCACTCGATGGCGAAGGCCACCGCCCCGCCGGCCGAAATTGAATCCAGCCCGGCGCGATTGAGACGCTCGTTGATCTCGAAGATGCTCTCGAAATCCTCGTTCATCAGCAGCCCTGACCAGGCCAGGATGGTCTCATATTCGGGCTTGTGCGTTTCGCCGCTGCCGTTCAGGCTGGAATACCCGCCGCACCCAATCGGGCAGGCGTAGCAGTGGTACTTGGTCAGCTCGCGCCCGCGGAAGCGGTCGGGGTCAATCTGGCGTGAAACGCGAGCCGGCCAGTCACGGTTGCTGCCGGCCCAGTTCTTGATCGGCGCGTCGCCGGTTTCGATGCTGAACTGGTTCAGCCCGGAGGTGCCCCACTTTTGCAGGATGACCTTATACAGCAGCCCGTCCTGGCGCATTTGCAGCGGCAGCACACGCATCCCGCGCGCCAGCATCTCGGTGCCGCGCCCGTTGAGAAATGGCGGCTGCAGCCGCGCCCATTTGCTAAAGCTGGTGCTCAGCGCCTTCATGCGCGGCGCGTCGTGCACGTGCACCGGGTGCGCCCCGCTCAGCACCACCGCCTTGAGCCGCTTGGAGCCCATCACCGCGCCCAGCCCCGAGCGCGCCGCCAGGCGGCCCTGATCGGTGCTGATGCCGGCGATCAGCGAAAGGCGCTCGCCGGCCGGGCCTATACAGGCCACCGCAGCCTGCCGCCCGGACGACAGTTCCATCAGCGCGGTCTCGGTCTGGCGCGTGTCCAGCCCCCACAGGGGTTCCGCGTCGCGCAGCGAGGCTTGCCCGTGCTCCACCAACAGGTACACCGGCCGTGGGCTGGCGCCGGTGAAGAAGATGCCGTCGTAACCGCTGTGCTTGATGGCCGGCGCGAACATCCCGCCACAGTTGGCGTCGCCCCACGTGCCGGTCAGCGGAGACTTGGCCACCGCCATCCAGCGCCCGGTCATCATGCTGTCGGTGGCGGTGAGCACCCCGGGCAGCATGCCGAAGATATTATCCGGCCCCAGCGCGTCCGCGCCGGGCGGGATGCGCTGGTTGAGCAGGTAGGCCGCCAGCCCCATGCCGCCCAGGTAGCGTTCGTACACCTCGCGCGGAAGACGTTCTTCGCGCAGGCTGCCGGTGGAGAGATCCACCCACAGGATTTTCCCAGTCGCGCCGCCGATGGGGCCTGGGATCATACATGCACCTGTTCCGGCTGGCCGGCGCTAGTGTGGAACAGCCGTTTTTGCAGCCAGAACGCCACGTTGACCAGGCCGATCATCACCGGCACTTCCACCAGCGGGCCAATCACCGCGGCGAACGCCTGCCCGGAGTTGAGTCCAAACACGGCTACTGCCACGGCAATCGCCAGCTCGAAGTTGTTGGAAGCCGCGGTGAACGATAGCGTGGTGGTCTGCCGGTAGTTGGCGCCAACCGCTTTACCCATCACAAAGCTGACCAGGAACATTCCGACAAAGTAGATCAGGAGCGGAATGGCGATGCGCACCACGTCCATCGGGATGGTGACGATCAGGTTTCCCTTGAGCGAGAACATGACCAGGATGGTGAACAGCAGGGCAATCAATGTGATGGGGCTGATCTTGGGAATGAAGGTTTTGTAATACCAGTCTTTGCCCTTTGCGCGAGTCAGCACCAAGTTGGTGATGAACCCGGCGATAAAGGGGATGCCCAGATAGATGAACACCGACCGCGCGATTTCGCCAATCGTCACATGCACCGCCACGCCCTGCAGACCAAACCAGGTGGGCAGGACGGTGATGAAAACGTAGGCGTAGACGCTATAGAACAGCACCTGAAAAATGCTATTGAAGGCCACCAACCCGGCGGCGTAATCTGTATCGCCTTTGGCCAGTTCATTCCACACGATCACCATGGCGATGCAGCGCGCCAGCCCAATCATGATCAACCCGGCCATATATTCCGGGTAGCCGCGCAGGAAGATGATCGCCAGCAGGAACATCAGCACCGGGCCGATGATCCAGTTCTGCAGCAGCGACAGGCCCAGCACCTTCCAGTTGCGGAATACCTTGCCGAGCTCGTCATAGTGCACTTTGGCCAAAGGAGGATACATCATCAAGATCAGCCCGATGGCGATCGGGATGTTGGTCGTGCCAATCGAAACCGCCGTGTTGAATGCCTCGACGCCGGCAGGGAATAGATAGCCCAGCCCCACGCCAACCGCCATGGCCAGGAAAATCCACAGCGTCAGATACCGGTCAAGGAACGACAGCCGCCTGGTGACACTGCCAGTTTCTGTAGCCGCATTGGATAACGTCGCATTTTTCATGGTGTGCATTCTCCTTCGGTCAGGATATGTTTTTGGATTTGGAGCGAGCCTTCTGGCAGGTCAATTGCGGGTCCATGCCAGGATTGCACTGTGGGCAGGGACAGCCTTCAACCGGACGCAGCGCCAGCCGCCGCAGCGCCTCCGGCTGGATGCCCACCAGTTGCGCCGCCTGCTGCAGCAGCGTCAACACGCCGGGCTGGGTCAGCCGGTAGAAGATATTGCGGCCATCGCGGTACGATGTGACCAGGTTGGCTTTGCGCAGTACCATCAGGTGTTGCGAGATGCTGGCCTGGCGCATCTCCAGCACCGCTTCCAGGTGGCAAACGCAGGCTTCCTGCTCGCCGATGGCGAACAGGATTTGAATGCGCGCGGGTTGGCCGATCAGCGCCAAAAGGCGGGAAATTGCTTCGGATGGAAGGTCTGGATTGGATATATTCGCCATAACGAATATATTATAGGCGGGCGGATACCGGCCAACAAGGAACGAGCGTCACACAATAGGGTGAGGTTTTTCCTGTGTCAGTCTGCCTGCGCGCGCAGGTAGGGCACAATCTTTGTCAGAATCGCATCGCGCACCTGGCGAAAGGCCAGCATTTGGTCTTCCGGGCTGCCTTCAGCTTTGGCTGGGTCGGGGAAGCCGATGTGTATGCGCTTTCCCTGCCCCAGCCATACCGGGCAGTTCTCGGCGGCGTCGTCGCACACCGTGATCACCACGTCAAATGCCTGGCCGCGAAAGACCTCAGTGGACTTGGACTCGCCCTGGTGTTGGATGCCCAGTTCGGCCAGCGCCTGCAGCGCCAGCGGGTGCACGTAACCGGCCGGCTGCGTGCCCGCGCTGAATGCCTCCCACTGGTCGCCCAGCGATTGGTTGATCAGCGCTTCGGCCATTTGCGAGCGCGCGGAGTTGCCGGTGCACAGGATGAGTACCTTCTTGCGCAAAGGATTTGCATTCATCACGCCAACCTTTCTATTTGGTATCAGCATACCAGATTTGGGTTAATGGATGCGGAAGGATTTGTTATGGTCTGGTTAACAGGGGAAGGGTCATATAGAAGAGCGTTGGGTTTCGCAAAAAGCGCTCAACCCAACCTACCTATCGAATCAGATCATCAGGGTTTCCATCCCCCGTACGCTTCGACGGGGCTCAGCGTACTTCACCAAGTACGCTGAGCCCCGTCGAAGCGTACGGGGGACGGAAACGTATCGCTCACGCGGAACCCTTCGCGCGAGGCCTGCAGCGCAAGTCTGGTACAATACAGATAGAAATCATCTTATTCTTCCGGAGATCGACAGGTTTGCTAAAGAAAATCTCGCCCTTCCTACCACCAGTAATGCTGCTTTCGGTCTCTGCGCTGCTGGCGGGGCTGTGGAGCGGGCTCATTCGCATCGGCTGGCAGATCCCCGGCGACCCGGTGG
>CALDSL010000556.1 GCA_937920255.1 uncultured Anaerolineaceae bacterium
GGCCCGACCGGGTGGACGTGCCGCGCAACGCGGCGCGCTCGCTGCGCTACATGGACGAGTACCAGCTCGTCACCCAGGGCGAGGTGTTTTACGTCACCGAGCTGCTGGCGCGCACCGAGGGCATGGAGCGCGGCCCGGCCGGCAACACCAGCCTCACCGCCGCCGTCACTCTGGCGCGCCAGATGGACCGCGATCAGGTGCTGGTGGTGCAGGAAACCGAATACACCGGCGCCGGCAAGCACCAGAACGCGCAGCTTTCCTTCGCCCGCGATAACGGCATCGAAGTGCGCCGCGGCGACCCGCGCGAGAACGTGCCCGGCAAGAGCATTGTCATCCCCGAACGGCTGGACCAGGTGTGGGGCGCGGTGCAGGACCTCGACCGGCTGCGCCTGTCGTATCTCAAGAACGCCGCCAGACTCCACCCGGTGGAGCAGTGGACCGAAGATGATTACGCCTTCCTGGGCGCCGACATCAAAAAAGACGCCGCCTGGGTTAAGCAGGCTATGGGTATTGAGAAGTGAGGAATGTATGAACAATGACCGCATCGCCCGGTTTGAAGAGCGCCGGGCAGAACTGCAAAAACTGAGCAACGCGGAGCTGAAAGCCCGCTTTTGGGAACTGTGCGACCAGCTCGTCGACCCGATTGTCGACCTGGCCCGCACCCACACCTCGCCGTCCATCGAGCGCTCGGTGCTGCTGCGCATGGGCATCGACAGCGTCAACTCGCAAGGCGTGGTTGACCGCATCTACCGCCGCGGGCTGCTGGGCAAAGGCGCCGGCCACGTGCTGCTGCGCCTGGCCGAGAAGAACGGCACCGACGTGCGCGCCGCCGCCGCGGCCATCCTCGAAGATGAAGATGTGCTGGATGGCCTGTTCGCCCCCGCTCCCCAGGGAGGCGCGCGATGACGACCAAACGCCTCGACCCGCAGCAGAAACTGGACATCGAAGAGATCGTCTCCGGGCTGGAAGACTACCGCCCGCGACGCAAGGGCTGGGTGTGGCGCAAAGTCCCCGCCGGCGGCGTGGACATGGGACCCTTCCATTACCGCGACATGGCCGAGCCGCTCAAGAACAGCATCGGCTTGCCCGCCTCCAAGTACTTTGACCATATCGACCCGCAGCCCAAATGCGTCGTCACCACCGAAATCGCCTCCGGCCGTTTTGAGGATGACATCCGCCGCATGCGCATGGCCGCCTGGCACGGCGCCGACCACCTGATGGTGATCCGCACCACCGGCCAGAGCCACATCGACGGCCTGATGGAAGGCACGCCCGAAGGCACCGGCGGCGTGCCCATCACCCGCAAGCAGATCCGCGCCAGCCGCAAGGCCTGCGATCTGATCGAAGAAGAGGTCGGCCGCCCGATCAACTTCCACAGCTACGTCTCCGGCGTGGCCGGCCCCGAAGTGGCCGTGCTGTTCGCCGAGGAGGGCATTAACGGCGCGCACCAGGACCCGCAGTACAACGTGCTCTACCGCAACGTGAATATGTACCGCTCGTTCGTGGATGCCGCCGAAGCCAAGCGCGTGATGACCGCCGGCAACATTTTCCAGATCGACGGCGCGCACAACGCCAACGCCACCGCCAAAGCCGGCTGGCTGGTGATGCCTGAACTGATCGTGCAGCACGGCATCAACTGCGCCTTCTCCGTCCGTTCCGGCATGCCCAAAGAGCTGATCGGCCTGTCCACCGTGCCGCCGAACGCGCCCCCCGCGCCCAAGCTGTGGTACGACCTGCCCTACGCCGTGGCCCTGCGCGATTTCTTCTCCGACTACAAAATGCGCGCCCAGCAGAACACGCGCTATATCGAAGCTGACATCGAAGAAGCGGTGCGCACCCACACCGTCGACACGCTCATCTCCATGCTCACCAGCGCCGATATCCAGTCCACCATCACCCCCGATGAAGGCCGCAACGTGCCGTGGCATTACAACAACATCCGCGGCGTGCAGACGGTCAAACAGACCTGGGCCGCGCTGGACGGCATCAAAGAACTGCTGACCCTCAACATGCAGGGCCCGCTGGGCGAGATGGTGCGCGACCTGCAGGAGCGCGCCGTGGCCTTCCTCGAGGAAGTGATCGAGGTTGGCGGCTACTTTGCCGCCGTGGAACAGGGCTTCTTCGTCGACTCGGGCAAGTACCCCGAGCGCAACGGCGATGGCATCGCCCGCGACGGCAAGGGTGGCGTGGGCGCCCACAGCATCGTAGCCCGCGACCCCGACTACCTGGCCCCGGTGTGCGCCCATTTTGGCGAGAATCACCTGCCCGAGGGCGTGGACAAGCCCTGCGATCCGATCGACGGCTGCACCCTGTGCAAGCCCGAAAAAATTGTCTACATCGATGAGATGGACCCGGAAGACAGCGTCAACCAGCGCCTGGAAGCCACCTACCCCTACCGCAAGGGCGGGCTGATCCGCCCCGAGGCCGAGTGGGCTGGCGACGGCGTGGTGCTGATGCAGTTCAGCGTGCCCGAACCGGAAGACTACGCGCGCGAAGCCGCGCTGGAAATCGCCCGCCGCATGGGCCTGGAAGACCCGCAGGTGGTCAACCTGATGGTGCTGCACCCGGCCGAGGGCTGCTTCGTGGAAGTCAAGGGCAAGGTCGGGTTCGATATCCGCAAAGATACGCTCAAGATCCCGCCCAAAGAAGAAATGCTGCCGGAAGAAGAACTGCGCGCCGCCGTCAAACAGATGGGGCTGCGCGTGGTGGCCGGCACGGTCGGCGAGGATGAGCACAGCGTGGGCATGCGCGAGATTCTGGATATCAAGCACGGCGGCATCGAGAAATACGGCGTCAAGTACAACTACCTGGGCACCTCGGTGCCGCTGGGCAAGCTGATCGACGCCGCCATCGAAACCGGCGCGCACGGCATCCTCATCTCCACCATCATCAGCCACAACGACGTGCACCGCGCGCAGATGCGCAAGCTGGCCGAACTGTGCCAGGAGAAAGGCATCCGCGACCGCGTGGTGCTGATCGCCGGCGGCACGCAGGTCAACCGCGAAATGGCCGCCGAAACCGGCCTCGACGCCACCTTCGGCCGCGGCACCAAAGGCATCCACGTCGTCGACGCCATGATCAAGCACTTTAAGGCCAAGGGGCAGGTGTAACCCCCCTCCCACTCCCCCCAAATCGCAAAAACCGCGATTTGGAGGGAGAGCCAGAGTCCTCCCTCCAAATGCGTTTCTCAGCATTTGGGGGGAGTTAGAGGGGGGTCAGCCGCAGACCCAAACACCCCTGTCCACATAGTAAATAAACCATGACCAAACCCACCTCACCCGTCGAAATCCTCACCCTCGAAGTCGGCTCCACCATCACCAAAGCCAACGGCTTCAGCCGCGCCGCGGACGGCAGCTTGGTGCACCGGCTGCAGGGCTTCGCGCCCACCAGCGTCGGCCAGGGTGACGTGGGCATCGGCGTCCAGCAAGCCATCGACGCCATGCGCGCCGGCGGCAGCATGGTGGAAAACCCTGAGATCTTCGTCAACAGCTCTGCCGCCGGCGGGCTGCGCATGACCGTCCACGGCCTCACCCAGTCGATGACCGCGCGCGCCGCGCGCGAAGCCGCCCTGGGCGCGGGCGCCATCATCAAAATGGTCACCGCCGGACGACTGAGCGACTTTGAGCTGGAAGAGATCATCGCCATCCGCCCCAACATGATCCTGCTGGCCGGCGGGGTGGATTACGGCGAAAAAGAGATCATCCTGCGCAACGCCGCGCATATCGCCGAGCTAAAACTGGGCGTGCCGGTGCTCTACGCCGGCAACGTCGCCGTGCGCAAGCCGGTGCAGAAGCTGTTCGAGGCCGCAGGAACTGAGGTACTGCTGGCCGATAACGTTTTCCCCGACGTGGACGTGCTCAACATCGAGCCGGTGCGCCGCCTGATCCACGAGTTGTTCAACCGCCACATCATCCACGCCCCCGGCATGGCGCGCCTGGCCGACCTCAGCCACTGGAGCATCCTGCCCACCCCGGGCGCGGTGCTGCTGGGCGCTGAACTGTTTGCCGAAGCCATGGGCGACTGCCTGGTCTTCGACGTGGGCGGCGCCACCACCGACATTCACAGCGTCACCGACGGCAGCCGGGAGTGGTCATCGCACCTGGTGGAGCCCGAGCCGCGCGCCAAGCGCACCGTCGAGGGTGACCTGGGCGTGTACGTCAACGCCCGCAACATCGTCGAGCTTTCCGGCGACCCGGCCTGGGAGGCGCGCCTGGCAGACCTGGCGGCCATGCCCAGCACCGAAGCGCAGAAAGAGCTCACCCGCTGGCTGTGCGCCCGCGCCGTCGAGACCGGCATCCGCCGCCACGCCGGCGTGGTCACCGACCTGTTCACCCCCACCGGCAAGAAGAAGATCGTGCGCGGCAAAGACCTGACCGCCGTGCAGTGGGTGGTCGGCACCGGCGGCGCGCTGACGCGCGTGGAGGGCGGCGAGGAAATCCTGCGCTCGGTGTGCACCGGCGCGGGCAAATACCTGCTGCCCACCCCCGAGGCGCGCATCCTCATGGACTGCGACTATCGTTTTTCCGCGCTGGGCACCCTGGCCCAGGCCTACCCG
>CALDSL010000557.1 GCA_937920255.1 uncultured Anaerolineaceae bacterium
TGCCGCCCCCAAAGCTCTATCATTTTGCGTGGCCCACAAAGTGCGACCGGCTTTTGCATGCCCCGTAAAGCGCGACCAGCTTATGCTGAGCAGGTAGAGCGTACGGGAGGGTCTTCAGCCCTCCCTCTTCCCTATTGATCAGATCTCTGCCGCGCTGAAAAGTTCGCCTTGCGGATCGCCGCGCAGCAACACGATGCCCAACCACACGAACCAGACGATCTGACCCAGGCCGAACACAGCAACCAGCGTGTTCAGCGCCGGGATGATCGTAATGATGCCCACCGCGCCGACCAACACGCCGAGAATGTTCAACGCTTTGGGAAGGCCACCGGTCCGCAAAGCGGCCAGACTGACCAACAGCGTCAACGGTCCGCCGAGGATTTCGCCATTCGCGTTACCCAACCCGTTTGTGATGGCTTCAATCGCCTGAAAGGCGAACACGGCCTGGGTCGGGTCTTTCGCGTAGAGTGGAACGATCGCTTCCAGACCTGCGTTCGCAGCCATGCCGCTGGCAATGAGCGAGCCGGCCCAGATGAGGCCAATCGCGGTGGCCACCTGCATGAGTGCAGGCGCGCCGGACTTCAAGCGGTCATACAAAGCCAGCGACAGGACGATCAGCGCGAACCCAAAAATGACATACATCAGCAGGTTGGTCGAAAAGACGACCGGCTGTTTGTCAACGTTCAGGGCGAGCTTTTGCGCCGGGTCGGTGATGTTGAGATAGTTCAATACGACGATGAAGATGACAAAGCCGATCAGGTGGCTGATTGCCATATACAGCGCGGCGACACCGCCAGATTTCTGTAAGGTTTTCATATTTTGCTCCTTATTTGATAATTTGATTTGCCAGAAGTGCCGTACCCTTCGACAGGCTCAGGGTACTTTCTTATCGTTTTGCGTGGCCCGCAAAGCGCGATTGGCTTTTCTTTCGAATACGTCAGGCCTCGGTGTTGCGCCACGTCCACGCAAACCCGATGATCAGCAGCAGGCAGAGGGTCTCGACCGTGGCGATGAAGATGTAGTGCGGATAGGTCGCCGCGCCGCCCCAGATATAGGCAATCGTGAGGATGCCCACGCCGATATTGGCCCGGCGATTGACGCCAAATTTCAATACGCGGGACAGGATGATCATCGCGATGCCGAGTTCTCCCATGCTTGCCCCGCCCAACATCAGTTGGGGAATGGAGGCGCCAGCGCTGGCGGCGGTTCTTGCCACCTCTTCCGCCGCGCCCGGGACGAACCCGTTCAGGATGTCTGCTTTCAGCATATTGATCATCACTACGATCCATAGGGTCGAGAGCAGGACTTTCCTGTCAATCTTTCTCGCAGGGGTTGTGATTGTGTTCAATTTTCTCCTTTTTCAGAACGATTAGGTTGGACTTGAACAACCGAGACAAGAGGCATTCCAAGATCACGAATTTTTCGTAGCAGTCCGTACAGGGCGGCTTGATCGATCACCGATCCGGAAAGAAGCGTATCTCCATTCTCCTCCAGCGTGATCGAAAAGCCGTCGAACCAGTCTGTCCATTGACTTTCCAGGTGACCCCTGATTCTGATCTGATAGATCATGGGCCCCAATGGATCAAGTCGGTTGTTGGTTGGGTTTGGCATCGGTTCTATTCCGGGTGACAAGTGATCATGGTCTGTGTTGCTTGCGTTGTACACAGACAATATACCCACGCCACAGTGCCGCCAAAAGACACTTTGGTGTGGGTCAGAGTGTTGTATTCGAGTGTTGGGGGTGGGAAAATGGAAAGCCGGCGTTTAAATCAGGCCCAACTCGTGCGCGCGGGCAATGGCTTCGGTGCGCCGCTGTACTTGCAGTTTTTCAAAAATCCGTCGGTTGTGCCCTTTGACTGTATCCAGAGCCAGGAACAACCGCGCGCAGATTTCCTGGTTGGAGAGACCCGTGGCAATCAGTCGCAGCACTTCCAATTCGCGCGGAGTGAGGGGATCTGCCAACCCCGCAGAACTGGTATTTGAGAGCGTTGACCGTTGCTCCCTGGGCTCCGCCGCGAAAGCAGCCAGCAGTTTGTTGACATAGGTAAGCTGGACCCCCTCTGCCGCCGCCGCAGACAGTAGTTTACCCATTCGGGGGCCTTCATCCAGGAACAGGCGGACGAAGCCCTCCCGTTCCGCCAATGGCAGCACTTCGCCCAAAAGCTGCACAGCTTGTTTCTTGTCATCCTGTTCATGCAGGGCGAGCGCTTGGAGAACGATTGCTCTCAGCCGCTCATCAGCCCACCCCCTGGCATCCATCTGCTGGCGGTAAGGTCCAAGTATGGATAACGCCCCAGATGGGTCATCCCGGGCGATGAGCACGCGCGCTTGTGTCAGCGGGAGTTCATATTGCCAGGCCAGTTGGGCGGCTGCCAGGTGATCCTGTTGAAGCAGGATCAGCGCCTGTACAGCAGCAATGTCTGGCATTCTTTGGACGAAGTTGTTCTGGCGTGCGTTCCGGTCTGCCTTCTCGATCATATCGACCGCACCAGCGATGTCTCCCCGGGCAAGTTTCAGGCGGGCAAGAAATACCTCACAGATAACTTCCCTATCCACTGTGCGATCGTATTGCCGTGCCAGTTGGAGGCTTTGCCGTCCGTATTGTTCAGCGCTATCCAGATCGTTCCTTTCATAACATATCCGAGCCAGGCCGATATACTCTTGATCCGCGTTTGGTGGTTGTTGGTCACTAAGCAGTTGCAGGCCTCGCTGGTAGCACTCGGCCGCCTGATAGAGTTGGTTTTCTGATTCCAGTACATTGCCTAAGCCGGTAATCGCCGATACCGTAAGGCTGATATTTCCGGCTGTCTGGCTGATCGTTATCGCTTCGTTATAGAACTGGCGGGCTGCGGCACGCTCCCCCTTGAGCTGGTATGCAAACCCTAATATCCGCAGCGCTCTACTGCGGAAAGGCAGGTTTTCCGGGTGCAGGTGTTCCAATGCGCGGCGCGACTGGCTGATCATGGCTTCCGGCTGGTATTGGGCGAGAGCCACCGTAGCGCGTATCGCGGCAATTTGCCCAATCAGGTCGCGGGTCTGAGCATCGATATCGGCGTTTTGCAAAGCTTTTTCCGCCTCTTGCACTTTTTCTTCCACGCCGATGGTTTGTCCGGCGTTGAGCGCCAGCAAGGCCGACCCGACCCATAACCAGGGCCTGGCATCCAAAACCGCCCGTGGCAGAAAATCCAGCCAATCGAGTACGGTCGTCACAACTGCGCGCGAGTGTAGCGGAATCATGCCTGCATTCATTAGCCGTTCGGCGCGTTCAATGTCATTGGCGGCGGCAGCATGATGGAAGGCTTCAAACGCCAGGTTGTTGCTTTCATGCCACGCACTGGCCCGAATGTGCAGTTTCGCGATCGCTTCCGGTGGGAGATTCTGTCCCAACTGTTTGCGCAGCAGATCGCCAAACAGATGGTGATAGCGGTACCAGCGCCGCTCGTTATCGAGCGAGATCACGAACAGGTTGGCGCGTTCGATGGTTTCCAGGGTTGCCTGCCCTGGTATAGATGGATCGAGTAGAACGGCATCACAAAGCGATCCGCACATCCGGTCAAGAATGGAAGTGTTCAGCAGAAAGGCCTGGACCTCCGCGGATTGGCGCTGTAAAACTTCCTCCAGCAGGTAATCCAACACAAAGCGGTGGCTACCGGTGAAGGACTGGATGAAACCCGCGGTGTCCTGATGCCCTTGCATGGATATGGCCGCCATTTGTAGACCAGCGATCCAGCCTTCGGTGCGGTCTTTCAGCGCGGTAATATTCTCTTCCGAAAGATTGAGCCCCATCACCAGGTTGAGAAAATCAGCCGCTTCGGAGGAAGTGAAGCGCAAGTCGGCGGCGCGCAGTTCGGTCAACTGGCCCCGGGCGCGATACTGGGCGATGGGGAGATGCGGATCCTCGCGGGTTGTGATCACAAGGTGCATGCGCGGCGGCAGATGTCCGAGCACAAACGTGAGGGCTTCATCGACCGGTCTGGCATCAATTAAATGGTAATCATCCAGAACGAGAATGAAATCATCCTGGATGGCAGTGATTTCATTGAGCAATTCGGTGAGCAGCGATTCGATGGGTGGAGGTTGGGGGGCGTGGATCAGGCTTAATACGCTTGTTCCAATATCTTTGGCAATCGTCTGCACAGCGGAGATGAGGTAGGTCAGAAAGCGGTATGGGTCGTTATCCCCTTCGTCCAGAGACAGCCAGGCCACCGGTCGTTCACCACCAGCGATCCATTCACTCACCAGCGTGGTCTTCCCAAACCCGGCCGGCGCAGAGATGAGGGTCAGTTTGCGGTTCTCAGACAGGCCCTGGTTCAACCGCTCAACCAGATCTTTGCGGAGAATTCTTTTCGGCCGGGTTATGGGGATGTACAGCTTGGTGAGGAGAAGGGATGCTGCCATTCTAAAATAAATTATACATCGCCCGTGATTGCGGCAAATGGGCGAAGCGTGAAAATTGTCCTGAAAACCTGTCCGAAAATCATCTTGTATATCGGGGCAATACGATGTATCATTCTCAAATGAAAGCATAATTTCAAAATTTCGAAAAATGAAAGTAATCCCCCTTCATTCTCGCGGGAAAGGTGAACAGGCTGATATGAACCCAGACATCGAAGCGATTTTTCTTGACGTGGGCAACACCCTGCGTATTGTGCTCCCCGAAGCGGATTTTATGACCAAAGCCCGGCAGGACCTGATGAAGTTGGTCGACCCGCAGGTTCCGGAAGTGGAGTTCTTTGAAACCCTGGAAGGGCGCTGGAAAGCCTACCGCAAACAGTCCAAGGGCACACTACTGGAAGCGTCTGAGAAAGAATTGTGGACGCAGTGGCTGCTGCCCGATCAACCGTACGAAAAAATTGCACCCATCTCTGGCCGGCTCACTCGTCTGTGGCGCGATCATGACGGCCGGCGCGTGCCCCGGCCGGACGTTTCCCATGTGGTCAAGGAACTTTCCCGCCGCGGGTATGTGCTGGGCATCATCGCCAATACCATCACCGAGACGGAAATCCCGGATTGGATGGAGAGCGACGGCCTGACCGAATACTTTAAGGCGGTGGTGCTTTCCTCCAAGGTGCGCATTCGCAAACCCAACCCCGAGATTTACTGGGAAGCCGCGCGCCGGGTGGAGGTGGAGCCGGCCAAGTGCGCTTATGTGGGCGACAATCCGGTTCGCGACGTGGAAGGCTGTCGCGCCGCGGGGTTCGGAATGATGATTATCCTGTTGGAGCCGGACACATTAAAGAAAGAACCGCCCACCGTCGAGCACAAGCCGGATTACACCATCCAGACCTGCAGCGATTTGCTGGATATTTTCCCGCCGCGCCAGGCGTAAAGGTGGGCATGATGAACACGAACGTAGAGGCGATTTTTATCGATCTGGGCAATACTCTGCGCATTCTAATCAAAGATGAAGCGCACATGGCTTGCGCACGCCAGAAGCTGGCTGAAATGGTGGGAACCGGTGAAGACCCGCTGGCCTTCTATCAAAAACTGGATGCGCGTTACAAGATCTACCGCAAATGGGCCTTTGAAAATATGGTGGAAGCGCCGGAATCGGAACTGTGGACGCGCTGGCTGGCGCCCGAATATCCGGCCGAAAAGATCGCTCCGCTGGGCGTGGAGCTCACCTACCAGTTCCGCCAGTCGATGGGACGTCGCGTGGTGGTCGATCACGGCAAAGAGGTGGTGGAGGAACTGCACCGCCGAGGTTATATCCTCGGCATCATCAGCAATGTGATCACTTCGCGTGAAATCCCAGATTGGATGGACGCGGATGGTTTCACGCCTTACTTTAAATCGGTCGTGCTTTCCTCGGTGTGCGGCAAGCGCAAGCCGGATCCCGCCATCTACCTCGAAGCGGCGCGCATCGCGGAAGTAGACCCGGCGCGCTGCGTGTACGTGGGCGACAACCTCAAGCGCGATGTGACCGGCACGCGCGCCGCCGGCTTTGGCATGGTGGTGATCCTCATCTCGCCCGAGGAGCTGGCGGAAGCCGAGGCTGAGGGCGTCATCACCGAGGAGAACCGTCCGGACGTCATCATCCACGAATTTACCCAACTGCTCCATATCTTCCCCGGAAAGAACATAACCAACACTGCTTCGCTTCCCGCAACACAAGGCGTTTCCTGAAGGAGGTCGTCAATGATCGACAAGCCCGTGGATCGCGGCGCGCTCGCGCTCGCGCGCGCTGTCAGGGAATTATATGCGGAAGGGCAAACCGATTACGGCCTGGAACCGATTGTGCGCGTCGACGAACAGGGCCAGCCGGTGGGGCGCATCGTGGATGGTGACGCGGTTATCTTCTGCTGCCGGCGTGGAGAGCGGGAAATCGAGCTGACCGAAGCATTCACCCAACCTGATTTTGCGCATTTCCCGCGCGCCGGTTTTCAAACGCTGGATTTTGTGATCCTGACCCTGTATCACGAAAAGTTCAAGGATTTGCCGGTCGCTTTTGCGCCTGCAAAGATCGCGGAGACGCTGGGCGAGGTGGTCAGCCGGGCCGGACTGCGGCAGTTGCGCGCGTCCGAGTCGGAGAAATATGCTCACGTCACATTTTTCTTGAATGGGGGGAACAACCAGGCTTTCCCAGGCGAGACCGACGTTCGCGTGCCTTCCCCAAAAGGTGTTCCCTTTGACCAGGTGCCTGCGCTCAGCCTGCCGGAAGTGACCCGTGAGGTGCTGGACGGAATTGGCCAGCGCTATGATTTGATCGTCACCAACTTTGCCAATGGCGATGTCATCGGTCACACTTCCAGCCGCGAGGCAAAGATCCAATGCGCGGAGCATATCGATCACCACCTGGGGCAGGTGATGGAGGCAGCCCTGGCGCAGGATTATGTGGTTTTGGTCAGCGCCGATCACGGCAACCTGGAAGAATTATGGAGCCCGGACGGCTCGCCGCACGTGGCGCACACCGCCAATCTGGTGAATTTCATTTTGATCGATCCGCGCGCGCCTGGCCAGATGCGCGTCCGCGACGGAAAGCTGGCCGATATTGCCCCGACGATTTTATCCGCGCTGGGTTGCGAACAACCGGCCAGCATGACCGGCAGCAGCCTGGCCGCCGAATACAACTGGGGCGGCCGGCGGCGCGTTTTACTGGTGATCCTGGATGGCTGGGGCGTCGGATGGATGGATGCTTCCAACCCCATTTACCTGGGCGTGACGCCGGTCTGGAACGATCTGTTGCGCCGCTATCCATCCTGCCGCCTGCAGGCATCAGGCGAAGCGGTTGGGCTGCAGGCAGGCAAGCCCGGGAATTCCGAGGCCGGGCATATGAACATCGGCGCGGGGCGCGTGGTTTTGCAGGATGATGTGCGGCTCGATATGGCGCTGCAGGACGGCGCCTTCTATAGCAACGAAACCTTCTGCCGCGTGATCGAAGCGGTGAAGCAGCGCGGCTCCAGCCTGCACCTGCTGGCCCTGCTGACCGAAAAAAGCTCCCACGGCTCGATCGATTACCCGCTGGCGCTGCTGCAAATGGCCAAAGAGCGCGGTGTGGAACGGGCGTACGTGCACGTGATCTTTGACGGGCGCAGCACCGCGCCGGGTTCGGCGCCAGATTTGCTCGAGAAATTGGAATCAAAAATGAACGCCATCGGCCTGGGGCAGATCGTCACCGGGGTGGGGCGCGGCATCGCGCTCGACCGCGATGGCAATTATGGCAAAATTCAACGCGCGTACGAAGCGCTGGTGCTGGGCGCGGGTCTACCCGCGCCCAACGCGCAGGTTTCCACCGGTGAGCCTGCCGGGTAGAACCAGGAGCTTGAATGGACGCTGATTTTTATACCAAACTCATCACCACGGCCCAGACGAAAATCGTCCTGCTGGTCATGGACGGCTTGGGCGGCCTGCCAGAAACGCCGGGTGGGAAGACCGAATTGGAAACCGCCAACACGCCCAACCTCGACCGGCTGGCGGCCATTTCCAAACTGGGTCTCAGCCAGCCCGCCGGGCCAGGCGTGACGGTCGGCAGCGGGCCGGGGCACCTGGCCCTGTTCGGGTACGACCCGGTGCAGTATGAGATTGGGCGCGGTGCGCTGGAAGCGCTGGGGGTCGACTTTGAATTGGGCCTGGATGACCTGGCGGCGCGCGGAAACTTCTGCACGGTGGATGGCGGCGGCTGCATCACCGACCGCCGCGCCGGGCGGCTGCCGACCGAGAGCAGCCGCAAGCTGGCTGAAATGCTGCGTGGCATTCGCGTTCCGGGGGTCACGTTTTTTGTCGAGCCGGTTAAGGAGCACCGTTTTGCCTTTATCGCGCGCGCCCCAGGTTTGGGTGACGCGCTGACCGAAACCGACCCGCTCAAAACTGGTGTGCCCACCCTGCCAGTGCGCGCGCTAAACTCCGAGTCGGAACGGGCGGCGGGGTTCGTAAACTTGTTCCTGGATCAGGCGCGCTGCCTGCTGGTGGATCAGCAGCCGGCCAACATGATCACGCTGCGCGGTTTTAACAAGCTCCCAGTGGTACCCACGTTTGACAAACGCTACGGTCTGCACGCCGCGTCGATCGCGGTCAACGGCATGTACCGTGGCGTTTCCAAGCTGGCCGGGATGGATGTGCTGCCGCTTCCCGGAGAAACGATTAGTGACCAGTTTGACACGCTTGAGAAATACTGGGCGGACTACGACTTCTTCTACCTGCACGTCAAGCGTACCGATACCTGCGGCGAAAGCGGTGATTTCCAGGGCAAGGCGCGCGTGATCGAAGAGGTGGACGCGCACATCCCGCGCCTGATGGCGCTCAACCCCGACGTGGTGGTGGTGGGCGGCGACCATTCCTCGCCGGCGGTTCTGCGCTCGCATAGCTGGCACCCCGTGCCGACGCTCTTGTATTCCCATCACGTATGCCCGGACGGCATCGCGACTTTCGGCGAGCGTTCCTGCGCTCGCGGCAGCCTGGGCGTTTTCCCAGCCACGCAGATTATGCCGCTGGCGCTGGCGAACGCCGGGCGGATATCGAAATATGGGGCATAGAACCAACATGGCAGATAACCTGTTTGATCCGGCTGTTTTCACCAGCCTGTTGTACGAAAAGATGAAGCGCATCAACCCCGGGGTGGATGACCTGGCGCTGTACGAATTTGGCTACGGGTTGAACAACGTCATCCCCGATGCGGGCTGGGGGGCGGTCGAGCTGGATTCGGTCGAGGCAATCCAAACGCGCATCAACGACCGCGCTTTTTACGATAGCATTCAGATAAAACCGGTGCAGGACAAGCGCATTGTGCTGGACGAACAAATCCTGCGCCTGACGCGCATGTTGATGGTCGGTCTGGTCGCCGGAGCGTATTCCGAAGACTGGGTGCGCAAACATTTCTACTTCGACCTGCGCGGGTTTCTCTTCCTGCACCGCACCGTTTATTTCACAGAATCGGTACTGGCTCACTTTGGCGGCGCTCCCTACCGCCAGTTCGAACAGCACCAGAAGCGGTTTGAACGCTACCAGGACGTGGGCTACAAGGATTTTATGGCTGCCAACGCCGAAGTCGATCAGTTGTTTATGGATTGCGTCAAGACTTTGATCCAGGCCAAAGGCGTGCCGGTTCTGCTGGCAATCGCCGGGCCAACCGCGGCGGGCAAGACCGAAATCGTCGAGCGTTTGAGCGAGGCTTTTGAGCGGATGGGCAGAAGCGTCACCTCGATCGAACTGGATAACTTCCTGACTGACCGCGATTACCGCGAGGCTAAGGGCATCTTTACCCAGGGCAAGCAGGCCTTGCATTTCCGGCTGCTGGTTCAGGCGCTGGAGGATATCTGCCAGGGAAAGCCGATTTCCATACCCCGTTACGATTTTGTGTTTGCCACCTCCAGCCACGACCTGGATGGCAACCTCAAGCCGGATGGCGTGCCGATTGAGATCGAACCGGCCGATATTATCTTTATCGAAGGCAACTTCCCGTTCCTGATCGAGGAAGTTGTTCACCTGATCGGCATCAAGGTCGTGTATCTGACGGACGATGAGGTGCGCATGAAGCGCAAGTGGAAGCGCGACATCGATTACCGCAAAAAGTACGACCCAACCTACTTCCGCAACCGTTATTTCAAAGACCAGTTCATCATGGCCGAGATCGCCTACCGACCGCAGTTGGAAGTATGCGATATCTGCGTCGATACCACCGGAGCCGCGCTGTGGACAACGCCCGAAGTTGCCACAATGCTGCATAGCGGCGATAGTGTCAAAAATCATCTTGCAAATCGTTGATTTTTGCTGTATCATAAAAAATGAAAGACGTCTTGCAAAATTCCCAGAAATGAAAGAGATCTAGTAATATCATGAGCGTACAGATCGATCCGAAAACGGATTTTGATAAGCTGTTCGCAGATCATGACAGCGACTTCACCAAAAGCGAACTGCGGATTGTCGACTTCATTCGCCGTAATATGGATGAAGCTCCGTTCCTGGCGGCCGCCGAGATTGCGCAGCGTCTCGATATCAGCGAAGCAACCATGGTGCGCTTTGCCCGCACGCTCGGTTTTGACAGTTACCCCGCCCTGCGCGAGGCGTTGCAGGAGAACTTTCGCAGCCGCATGACCCACTCCGCGCGGCTGCGCGGCCGTTTAAATGATCTGCGCGAGGCCGGCGACATCTTCGAACGGCTGATCGCCTCCGAGATCGACTACCTGACCGAATCGCTGCAAACACTCGACCGCGACGCGCTCAACGCGGCATTGGATCTGCTCAAACAGCATAAACGCGTCTTCGTCTTCGGCCTGGGCCCGTCCATCTCTCTGGTCGACATGTTGAATATCCGCCTGACGCGCGTGGGCAAGCAGGTGGTCACGCTGGATACTTCCGGGCAGGAAATCCTCGAACCCATGATGCTGATGGGCAGGGAGGATCTCCTCATCGCCATCGGCTTTTTCCATTTGACTCCAACCATGCAGATGGTTTTGGACTTTGCCAACCAGCGCGCCACGCCAGTGATCCTGGTGACCGACACGCTCGGCCCATTGGTTGGGGAAAGCGCCGACGTGGTTCTGGCAGCGCGGCGCGGCCCGGTTTCGGCGTTTCATTCTCTCACCGTACCCATGACCATCCTGAATGCCCTGCTGCTAGCGCTCAGCTCGGCGGACCAGGAGAACGTGATGGCGCATTTAGACCAGTTGGATCAAATGCGCGCAAAGCTTCGCGGCGCTTCCTGATCGACGCGAGGTAGCTTCAACGACGAGGAGTTCATAGATGGCGACGTTATCAGAGAAGAGGCAAGACGTTTCCCCGAGGTTTCAGGCAAACGCGCGCCGCATGTGGCGATGGCTGACCACGCCACACGTAGTACTTTCCATCATCATGCTGGTTGTCATGTTCTATATGGTGGTTATACCGCTCTACCGTATGGTCATCACAACCATCACGTTCTCGGAAAGCGACGTGCGCTATGCCCCAGGCGCCGTCCCCGGCGAGTTTACGCTGTTCCACTGGATCAGAATGCTCACCAGCGAGATCAGCCGGATCATGACCTTTGAACCGCTGGTGCATTCCATCACCATTTCGCTGGGGGCAACGCTGCTCGCGTTCGCCATCGGTGGCGCGCTGGCCTGGATGGTGGTGCGCACCGATATGCCCGGCCGGCAGGTGATCAACGTTCTGGCCACCGTCCCCTATATCATGCCCTCGTGGACGATCGCCATGGCCTGGCGCGTTGGGTTCAACAACGGTACCAGCGGCGGCATGCCAGGCTTGTTGATGTATCTCACCGGAACCCCACCGCCGGACTGGTTGTCCTACGGTCCGTTGCCCATCATCCTCAGCAGCGCGCTGCATTATTACACCTTCTTCTTCCTGTTCGTCGCCGCCGCGTTGATGTCGATCGATTCGAGCCTGGAAGAAGCCGGCGAACTGGCCGGAGCCAGTCGCTGGCGCATTCTGCGCAAGATCACCTTCCCCCTGGTCGTGCCGGCCCTGCTCTCCGGTTTTATCATGACTTTCTCCAAGACCATGGGCACGTTTGGCGGTCCGAACGTCCTCGGTGTGCCGGTGCAGTACTACACCCTTTCCACCATGCTGCGATCCAATACCCAGGTAGGCGCCTTTGGCGACGGGTTCGTTCTGGCGATCATGCTGATCATGTTCTCCATGGTCACGATCACCTTGAACCAGAAGATCGTGGGGACGCGCAAAAGTTACGAAACCATTGGCGGCCGCGGTTTCATGGCCCAAAAAACCAAGCTGCGCAACTGGCGCATTCCCCTGACGGCGGTGGTCCTGCTCTTCCAAATCACGGTGGCCGTTCTCCCGCTGATGCTCCTCACCCTGAGCACTTTGATGGCGCGCTCCGGCGTCTACAGCCTCGATAACATCACCTTGGTGCACTGGATCGGCGAAAGCAACGAAAAGATCAACAACGGCGAGCCTGGGGTGCTGCTCAACCCGGCCATTTACCGTGGCGCCTGGAACTCAATCAAGCTGGCGCTCTTCACAGCTTTCTTTACCGCCTTGTTGGGCGTCATTCTCGGTTATGCCATCGTCAAGGGTAGGGGAACGCGGCTGGCCAAGATTGTGGAGCAGTTGGCGTTTATCCCCTATGTGATCCCGGGTATTGCCTTCGGCGCGGTGTACATCTCGATGTTCACCAAGTCGGTCGGGCCGATCCCGCCGCTGTACGGCACGTTTGCTCTGCTGGTGGTGGTATCGGTGGCCAAGCACATTCCCTACTCGTCGCGCAGCGGTGTATCCGCCATGCTGCAGGTGGGGCGGGAGCTGGAAGAGGCCGCGGCGCTGGCCGGAGCTGGCCCGTGGCAACGCTTCAAGCGCATCATCTTCCCACTGACCAGCACCGGATTTGTCTCCGGCTTCTTGCTGACCTTCATCACCACCATGCGCGAGCTTTCGCTCATCATCCTGCTGGTGA
>CALDSL010000558.1 GCA_937920255.1 uncultured Anaerolineaceae bacterium
CGCTGGTATTCTGGTCGTGGCTGATGGCGGCCTTCGCCTCGGCGGTGATGCTGCGCAAGTGGGACCGCGACCGTGAGTTCCTGCCGTGGGTGATCGTTGTTTCACTGGTCACGCTGGCCTTCTTCCTGGCGCTCAACATCTTCTTCGAGAACCCCTTCCAGCGTTTCTGGCTGGGGCCCAACGGCGAAGAACTGGTGTCCATGATCCGCCCGGCCGGAGCCATCCCCATCACCCCGGATGACGGCCGCGGCCTCAACCCGCTGCTGCGCCACTACGGCATGATCATCCACCCGCCCATGCTATACCTGGGCTTCGTCTCCTTCGTCATTCCATTTGCCTTTGCCATCGCCGCGCTGATCACCGGCCGTTCCGACGACCGCTGGATCCGCGTCACCCGGCGCTGGACGCTGGTGGCCTGGCTGTTCCTCTCGCTCGGCCTGGTGCTGGGCAGCCGCTGGGCGTATGACGTGCTCGGTTGGGGCGGTTACTGGGGCTGGGACCCGGTGGAAATCGCGGCGTTTATGCCGTGGCTTTCGGGCACGGCCTTCCTGCACTCGGTGATGATCCAGGAGAAGCGCGGCCTGTTCAAGCGCTGGAACATGATCCTGATCATCATGACCTATTCGCTGGTGATCTTCGGCACGTTCCTCACTCGTTCGGGCGTGCTTTCTTCGGTGCATGCGTTCGCGCAAAGCGCCATCGGGCCGATGTTCTTCACCTTCATCGGCATCACGTTTGTGATCTCGCTGTGGCTGCTGCTGCACCGCTGGAACGATCTGAAATCCGAGGGGCAGTTGCATTCGCTGCTCTCGCGCGAATCGCTGTTCCTGTTCAACAACCTGCTCTTTATGGGCATTCTGATCATTTGCTTCTGGGGCGTGATCTTCCCCATCATCTCAGAATTGTTCACCGGCCAGCGCGTGACGGTCGGCCCGCCGTTCTATGAGCGCGCCACCGGCCCGCTGTTCGCCGGTTTGATCTTCCTGATGGGCATCGCGCCGCTCTCAGCCTGGGGCCACTCGACCTACAAGAGCCTGGGCCGCGCCCTGTGGAAGCCGTTCGCTTTCTCGCTGGTGGTGCTGGGCGTGGTGGTGGCGCTGGGTGTGCGTTCCTTCGCCGGGCTGCTGGCGTTCTGGCTGGTGGCTTTCACCACCTCGATCACCCTGTACGAGTATGGGCGCGGCGTGGCCGCGCGCGTTCGCCGCGCCGGCGAGAGCATTCCGGTGGCCTTGTGGCGGCTCTCCGGTCGCTACCGCCGCCGCTACGGCGGTTACATCATCCATCTGGGCGTGGTGCTCATGGCGCTGGGCGTCGTCGGTATTGAGATGTTCCAGCAGGAAACGCAGGGCATGTTGCGCCCGGGCGGCACGTTGAGCGTGGGCAACTACGCCGTCACGTATAAATCGCTGGCCGAGTGGGACACCCCCGACGGCCGCAACGTGGCCCGCGCCGTGCTGGATGTGAGCAAGGACGGCAAACCGCTGGGTGAACTCTACCCGCGCCGCGACTACTACTATGAAGCCCAGCAGCAAATGACTATACCCGGCGTGCGCAGCACCATGGAGGACGACCTGTACATCATCCTGGTGGACTGGCAGCCGATCTCCGATCAGGGAGCGACCTTCAAGCTGTACCACAACCCGCTGATCAACTGGCTGTGGATTGGGGGCATCATCTTCATTCTGGGCACCATGGTGGCCGCCTGGCCAGATAAGGACCCGGAAACCGAGCGAGAGAAGGTGCCGGCGCGCGCGCGCCAGCGCGCGGGCGCGAAAGCTTAGCCCTGGCTGTTCCGGCATCCTCGCCTGCGGGCGGGGATGCCGTTCGTCACAAACCTGCACTTTAATAACGTTCCCATATGCTTTGCAGCCGCTGGTATGGGCGCATGGCGCCGGCCAAGCCGGCCGCCGCGGCAATCCCGGCGTGCGCGATGTCAAAACCGTATTCCAGGTCGAGCGCGTCGATTTTGTCCGTCGTCGCGTGGTAGTTGGGGTTGGCGTCCTGCCTTCCGCAGCCGCCGGGCAGATCCTGGCGAAAGAAGTTTTCGATCAGCATCACCGCGCCGGTGTCCACCGCCCAGAAGCTGCCATGATCGGAAAATGCGCGCCCCTGCTCGGTCACCACCTCGGCTTTGAGGTTGAGACCGTAGGCGTCGATGCCGCGCGTGACGCACTGCGCCGCGCGCAGCGAAGCCGGTAGCTTGCCGGCATGAACCTCAAAGCAGCGGTCGCCGTCGCTGTCGTAGCCGAACATGTCCAGGTTGAACACCGCCACCACGTTCTTCACATCGTGGTCTTTGACATAGCCGGCGCTTCCCAGCATTCCCAGTTCCTCGCCGGTGAAGAAGATCACTTTGACCGTGCGCGTGAACTGGTACTCGCGGAAGATGCGCACCGCCTCCAGCAGCGCGGCCGTACCGGTGGCGTTGTCGTCGGCGCCGGGAGCCTGGGTCAGTGGTTTGGTTTCTGATTTGCTGTCCAGGTGAGCCACCAGCAGCACCTGCTCTTCGGGTTTGCTGGTTCCCGGGAAGGTCACGATCAGGTTGTACCACGGCAGCCCGTTGAGCCGGGTGTACTCGTCGATCTCGATTTGCCCGGCCGGCACCCACGAACGCACTGTCTGTTCCACGTACGCAAAGGCCTGTGCATTTTCGCGGTCAGAAAACATCGACTGCGTGTCGCGGGTGAGGATGAAATACGGATCACCGTCGACCTGCACCGGAAGCTCGCCCGTCAACTGTTGGACCCATTCCAGCCAGCGCGCGCTACTGGTGCGCCCCAATATCTCCGCCACCACCGGGTTGTACGTACATTCTGGTAGGGCAGGGGCGGCCTGCGCTGGAGCAGATGGGAGCACCAGGCACAAACAGGACAGCACGCAAATTGTCCGCAGCAACGTTTTCATGGATTCTATTAAAACACGAAAAAAACAACTGGTTTGGCAAACGCCATTGCAAAAATGAAAGAGTCGCTATGAAAGTACGCTATGTTTTTCTCATATTGTTTATCACGCTGGCGGCCAGCCTGGCGGCGGCCGCGGGCGTTTCCGCGCAGGACGTGCCGACCTTTGTCACCGACGATGATGTCAACCGCGTGGCCAAGGATCTGTACTGCCCGGTGTGCGAAAATACCCCGCTGGACGTCTGCCCCACACAGGCCTGCGCCCAGTGGCGCGGGCTGATCCGCGAAAAACTGGAAGCCGGGTGGACCGACCAGCAGGTGAAGGATTACTTCCTGGCGCAATACGGCGATCGGGTGCTGGCCGCGCCGCCCGTCCAGGGGTTTAACTGGGTATTTTATGTCATCATCCCGCTGGCGCTGATCGCATCGACCGCGGTGCTCTACCGCGTGCTGCGCCATATGGCCCGGCCCGCGGCAAGGCCTGCCGCGTCGCAAAACCCCGCTCCATCGGTTGACGATGCATACTTAAAGCGGATCGAAGAAGAATTGAAGAAGCGCGAGTAGCCGCGCGAATGCCTGAAAAACGGAGAGAAGCCCTCATGGAAAATTTCGAACCACAAGCAGCCGCCAAACGCCGCAAGCTGCCGCTCTGGGTCTATGTCGTTTCGTTCACCGTGCTGATCGGCTTTCTGGTGCTGATCGGCAAGCAATTGATGAACACCTCTTCCGGTCCAATCGCCATCGGGCAGAAAGTGCCGGAGATCACGCTGACCACATTTGATGGCGCTCTGATTTCCAGCGAAGACCTGGCCGGGAAAGTGGTGGTGCTCAACTTCTGGGCCTCGTGGTGCAAGCCATGCGAGCAGGAAGCCGCCGAGCTGGAACAAGCCTGGCAGATGTACAAAGACAGCGGCCAGGTGGTCTTCCTGGGCGTCGACTGGACCGACACCGAGCCGGAAGCGCGCGCGTACCTGGAGAAGTTTAACATCTCCTATCCCAACGGCCCGGACCTACGCACCCGCTTGGGCGATCTGTTCCGCATCACCGGCGTGCCGGAGACGTATTTCATCAACCCCGAAGGCGAACTGGCCTATGTGAAGAAAGGCCCGTTCCTCTCGCTGCAAGAGATCCAGACCGTTCTGGACTCGATGATCCAATAACAAGCGCACGGAAGGCATCTACATGGCATCTGTTGACCTGGGTTCAATCTTTTTGATCATTGCTCTGGCGCTGCTGGTGGGTTTATTCGTCAGCCGCCCGTTTCTCACGCGTGCTACGACCGTGCAACTGGTGGAACAGAAACGCCAGGTGGATGTGCAGGCCGACCACGAGCGCTCGGCGCTGCTGGCCGAACGCGACCGCCTGCTGACCGCCCTACAGGAATTGGATTTTGACAACACGCTGGGCAAAATCCCCGCCGAAGACTACCCCATGCAGCGCGCCGAGCTGCTCACCGCCGGGGCGGAAGTGCTGCGCAAGCTGGATGAGATCGAGCAGACTTTGCCGTCCAGCAGCGCCGAGGAGCGGCTGGAACAGGCCGCCGCGGCGCACCGCGCCGACGCGCGCCAGCGCCCACGCCTGCCCGCCGCTGACCAGGACGATCTGGAAGCCATCATCGCCGCGCGCCGGCGCGCCCGCCAGGAAAAGTCGGCCGGGTTCTGCCCCAAGTGCGGCCGCCCCTTGCAGCAGTCGGATAAGTTCTGCTCCGGCTGCGGCGCGTCGATCACGCCTGATTTGCGCTAGACTCATTACTGGACTCTTTGATGAAAACCATACGCCCTTTTTTGTTGACTGCCGCCCTGGCAGCGTTAACGCTGCTGACCGCCTGTTCCGTTTCGCTGGCGCAGGATGTTACCCCTCCGCCAGATTACGTGCCCCCCGTGACCCAACAGACTCAAACCCCGGTGCAGATTGTGCTACCCATGGTTCCGCCGGACCCGGACGCGGGCGCGCCCATCTTTAATGAAAGCTGCGAGCCGTGTCACGGCCCGGCCGGGAAGGGCGACGGCTCGATGGCCAACAACCTTTCCAGCCCGCCGCCTTCGATTGGTGCGGTGGAGAATATCCGCGCCGCGCAGCCGGTGGAGTGGTACCGCATGGTCACCCAGGGCAATATGCAGAACATGATGCCCGGTTTCGCCGGCTCGCTCACCGACCGCCAGCGCTGGGATGTGGTGGCGTATGTCTTTTCCTTTGGCATGACCTCCGAACAGCTTGAGAAGGGTGAAGCGCTGTACTCCGCCAACTGCCAGGACTGCCACGGCGAAGGCGGCGTTGGCAACGGCCAGACCGCCGATTGGACCGACCCGGCGCGGCTGGCGCAGCGCAGTGATGTGGAGTTGCGCCAGGTGTTTGCCAGCGGCGAAGGCGATCATCCGTCCTTTGCGGAGAGCCTGGATGAGAACCAGCAATGGGCGGTCACCAGCTATATCCGCAGCCTGTCGTTTGCCGGCTCGTGGGCGGCCGGTCAACTGCCGGCCGCGCAAGCCACGCCAGCGGTTGCCGCCGAAACGCCCGCCGGAGGCACTCCGCAGGCCGCCGCCACGCCCGAAGCCGGGGGCACCACGCCGGCGCAGAGCGCGGGCAATATTACCGGTCGGGTGGTCAACGCCTCGGGCAGCCCGCTTCCCGAAAGCATGACCGTGACCCTGGTGGGCTTTGACTCGATGGTGCAGTCGATGGAAGTCACTACCACCACCATGCCCGACGGCAACTTCATCTTTGAGAATGTGGAGCTGCTGCCCGACCGCGTTTACGTGGCCATGGCCGACTGGCAGGGGATTACCTTTAATTCCGATATGCTGCGTGGCTCGGATGTGCTCGCCGGGCAGGAAGCGCGCGTGAATGTGCACGTCTACGATACCACCACCGATACCAGCGGGCTGGTAGCTGAGCGCATGCACGTCTTTTTTGACTTTCCCTCGCCGGGCGTGGTCCAGGTGGGCGAGTTGTTTATTGTATCCAACCCCGGCAACCTGATGGTGACCGGGGAGAACCCGGGCGGGGCGGTGGTATCCTACACCCTGCCCGAAGGCGCCACCAACCTGACCTTCCAGGACGGCGAATTGGGCGGGCGCTTCCTGCAAACCGAAAATGGTTTCGCGGACACGGCCAGCATCTCCCCCGGGTCGGGCATGCAGGTGCTGTTTGCCTACGAACTGCCCTACGACGGCGATCTGGACGTGACGCTCACCCCGCCCCTGCCGGTTTCGGCGGCGGTGATCATCGTCCCCGAAAACGGCGCGCGGCTGTCCAGCAGCCAGTTGACGGATACGGGCGCGCGCGATATGCAAGGCGTTAGCGTGCACCTGTACACTGCATCAAGCCTGCCCGCCGGGCAGCCTCTGGAAATCAATGTGTCCGGCAACGCCGGCGCGACCGCCGCGCTCGACTCTGGCACGACTACCGGGCTGATCGTTGGCGGGCTGTCACTGGCCGTCTCACTCGGGCTGACCATCTACTACTTCACCAGCCGGCGCAAACGCCTGCTGGAAGAGGTTGAAGATGAGGAGGAAGAGGATGGGCCGGAAGACCCGGATGACCTGGTGGAAGCCATCGTGGCTCTGGACGACCTGTACCAGTCTGGACAGCTTCCGCAGGAAGCCTACGACGAACGCCGCGCGGCGCTGAAAGAAAAGTTGCGCGTCGCGATGGAGAACGGCGAAAGCAACGGAAAGTAGACCGCTATGATGATCGAAGTACGGCGGTTGATCAAGCGTTTTGGCCCCAAGTTGGTGCTACGCAACCTGGAGTTCAACGTAGCGCAGGGCGAGTTCGTGGCCCTGCTGGGCCCCAACGGTGCCGGCAAGACCACCTTTTTGCGCATTCTCTCATCCCTGTCGCGCGCCAGCCTGGGTGAGGTGCGCATCGCCGGGTTCAGCCTGCCGCACCAGGCCGCCCAGGTGCGCCAGCAGTTGGGCGTGGTGTCGCACCTGCCCCTGTTGTATGGCGAACTGAACGCGGAGGAGAACCTGCGCTTTTATGGCAAAATGTACGCCGTGCCCGCGCTGGACCGGCGCATCAACGAGGTGCTGAAACTGGTGGGGCTGTCGCAACGCCGGCGCGACCTGGTGCGCACCTACTCGCGTGGGATGCAGCAGCGTCTCACCATCGGGCGGGCGGTGCTGCATAACCCCAGCGTGCTGCTGATGGACGAGCCTCACACCGGTCTGGACCAGGACGCGTGCGAGATGCTGGACGGCGTGCTGCGTGAAGTCGCTGCGCAGGGCCACACCATCGTGATGACCTCGCATGACCTGGCGCGCGCGGCCGGTCTGGCCTCGCGCTTCGACGTGCTCACGCGCGGCAGTATCCAGGCCAGCGTGCAGCGCACCGATCTGCCCGAAGATGGTCTGCTGGCATTCTACCGCCAGGCGCTGGAATCGGCGACGGCGGCGCGCGTGGAAAGGAGCGCGCTGTGAACACGAGCGCAGGCGCAAGCGAAAAGAACCAGGCGGCGGAGACCGGCGGCGCTGCGAGCTATTTCAGCGCCCTGTGGGCGGTGATCTGGAAGGATCTGGCGGCCGAATGGCGCAGCCGCGAGCTGCTTTCGGCCATGCTGGTGTTTGCCCTGTTGGTGATCCTGATCTTTAACTTTGCCCTCGAACTGGACGCGCTGGCGCGCAATAACGTTACCTCGGGCGTGTTGTGGGTCACGTTTGCCTTTGCCGGGACGCTCGGCCTTAACCGCTCAATGGCAGTGGAGAAAGACCGCGGCTGCCTGGATGGCCTGCTGCTGGCACCGGTCGACCGCTCGGTGATCTTTTTTGGCAAGGCCATCTCCAACCTGGTGTTTATGCTGGTCGTGGCTGCCATCGTCCTGCCGGTGTACAGCATTTTATACAACGTCAACCTGTTCCGCCCGGGGCTGATGCTGGTGATCTTCCTGGGTTCGACAGGTTACGTGGCGGTTGGCACGCTGCTTTCCAGCATGGCCGTGCAGGCGCGCACGCGCGACATCCTGCTGCCCATTTTGCTGTTCCCGGTGGCCATTCCGCTGCTGGTGGCGGCGGTGAAGGCCAGCGCCGGTTTTCTGCAAGCCTTGCCAATCGAGGATATTCGCCCCTGGCTCAACCTGCTGGGCGTGTACGATGTGATTTTTATTGCCGTGGCATTTATGGTGTTCGACTTTGTGGTGGAAGAGTAGGGGATAGCTTCAAAACCAAAGGAGGAGAGTAGAGTATGGATGCAAAACCGCGCTTGCTAACAATTCTGGATGCCGTCACCGCGCTGATGATGACGGCCGCCACCATCATGGTCTTCGCGTATGCGCCGATGGAAGCCGTGATGGGCCCGGTGCAGAAAGTGTTTTATTTTCACGTGGCCCACTCCTGGGTGGGCATGCTCTCGTTTGTCGTCGCCGGCATCGCCGGGATCGCCTACCTGCGCACTAAGAATATGAAATGGGACATTGTCGGACTGGCCACGGTGGAACTGGGCATGGTGTTCATGCTGGTGGGCATCGTCACCGGCTCGATTTGGGCGCGGCCGATCTGGAACACCTGGTGGACCTGGGACCCGCGCCTGACCACCACCACCATCATGGAACTGATCTACGCCGCCTACCTGATGCTGCGCCAGGGCATTGAAGACCCCGAGCGTCGCGCGCGTTTTGGCGCGGTGTATGCCATCGTGGGCGTCATCAGCGTGCCGCTGACCTTCTTCTCCATCCGCATCTTCCGCACCATCCACCCGGTGGTGATCGGCAGTGGTGATGCGGGCGCGGAAGGCTCATTTGATATGACCCCGCGCATGCTGCAGGTCTTTTTCTTCAGCCTGATCACCTTCACCGTGTTTTACTTTGACCTGATGTGGCATCGCATTCGCCTGGGCAGCCTGGCCCAGCGCGTGGAACAGCTCAAGCTGCGGCTGAGCGAGTAAGAGCGAGAGGAGCGAGGCATGGACGGACCTGCGAATACGATGGTGTACATGATCGCCGGGTACGCGGTGATTTTCACTGTGCTGCTGGTGTACCTCATCAGCCTGGTGATCCGCTGGCGCAACCTGCGCCAGGAAGAAGAGATCCTGCGCGAGATCGAGAAAAAGAGTTAGAATCGCCTGGTTTGGCAGGCGCATATTTCCGCACGGGGCGGCCAGTTGGATGGCGGCTCCGTGCGGTAGTGTGTGAGCGCGTAGCTACCCTTCCCGCTGGTGAGAATCGCATTGAACCGCTTCTGGTCTCGACTGCTGCGTATTGAGTTGATCGTCTCCGGCGCCGCCCTCATGCTGCTGGCAATCTTTGCGTACACCCTGGGCCTGGATGCCGCTCCTGATTGGGGGCCCACCCGCATGCTCGCGTTCGGGCTTGGCGCCGCGGTTTGCGTAACGGGGGTGGTCCTCAGCCTGACGCCTGCCAACCGGCTGGCGCAAATCGAGCGGATGGAAGCGGCAGCGCGGTATTTTCACCGGGCGGCAGGCTGGTGCGCGCTGGCATTGCTGGCGGTGGAAATGCTGCTGCACATTACCGGGTACACGCCCGTGATGTGGCGGGTGCAGACCAACTGGTTCGGAATAGTACAGGCTTCGGGCACATCCTCTTTATTGACCGATGAGGGTTTTGCCGTCACGCACTACGGCGCGTTGGGCGAGGTGGCCAGCCCGGATAACAGCGGGGAAAACATCATCGTTCTGGGCGATTCGCGCACCGAAGCCCGGCAAGTGCCGGACACCGACAAGTATGTATCCGTGGCGGAAACGCTGCTTCGCCAGCGCGGCCGGCCGGTGAACCTGCGCAACTTTGGCCGCAGCGCCCTGGCTGTCGCCGACTATGTGACCCATATTCCCAAATACCGGGAGTTGTATCACCCGCGTCTGTTCGTGGTGCAGCTCACGCTGGCCGATCTTTCCGGATCGTTTTCGCGCAGCCGATCCAACTATTTTATTCTCACCGAAGACCAGCAGCTTCAACTGGAGCACAAGCAGGATATTTCCGGCCCGCTGAAGGTGTCTCCCAACCGCGTCTTCAACCCCAACCTCTTGCTGGTGAACTACGCCGTCCAGCGCTTCGACCTGTTGTTCGAAGAGAACGTCACCGATGGTGAAGCTCCCGCGGAACTGCCTGACGCCGTCATCCAGCAGCAGATCGATATGATCCTGCAAGCGGCCGGTGACGTTCCGGTGATCTTTGTGCTCATTCCCATGGAACCGACCATTTCTGGTGACGGCTTGCTGCTATCCAGGGAGCGTTTTCAGCATTTTGTCCAGTTGGTGCGCGATACGCCCGGCGCGCGCGTGGTGGATACGCTTCCGGCTTTTCAACAGTTGGCGCGCGAAGGCCATTTCCCGGTCGGCTTCTTTAACAGTCCCGACCCGGACCGCGGGCATCTGAACCGCCACGGTCACCGGGCGGTTGGCGAACTGCTGGCCGAGGCGGTGGAAGCGGCATGGAAATGAGATTAACCACAGCCATGCAGCCAGGCAGTATGGTGTATACTACGGGACAGAAAACTCCCACCCGGTTTGAGGTTTTGCGTTGAAGCATCCCTGGTCTCTACTGCTGCGTCTCGAACTCATCCTGTTCGGCGCCGTTTTAATGGCGGCGGCTTTTTTGCGCGCGCCGGTTGTAGAGCGGGTGATGGCGGTGGGGCAAATGCGCCCAGCCGCAGCGGCGGCCGGCGCGCTGTGCCTGGTGGTTGGGATTGCGCTCAGCCTGCCGCCGTTGGCAGCGCGCATTGGCGCGCAGCGACTGGAAAATCAGGCTCGCTATGTGCAGCGCGCTGCCGCCTGGTGCCTGCTGCCGCTGCTGTTCTTCGAAGTCTTCCTGCGCGTGTACCTGTATATTCCCGTGTTGTGGAATGTGAACACCAACTGGTTCGGGCCGGTGCCGGCCGAAGGCTCGTTTGTGCTGCTGGGCAACGAGGGCTTCGCGCTGACCCATTACAACAAGCTAGGCGAAATCCGCACCCCGTACGACAGCGGGGAAACCATCCTGTTTGTGGGCGATTCGCGCACCGAAGCCAAGCAGGTCAGCGACGCCGAAAAATTTAGCTCGGTGGCCGAAGCGCTGCTGCACCAGCGCGGCGTGGCGGTGAATGCGCGCAACCTGGGCGAGGGCGGCCGCGCCATGGCCGATTATGTCACCTATCTTCCCATGTACAAAGAACTGTACGATCCCGCCGCCATCGTGATCCAGGTCAGTGAAAACGATTTCAATGAATCCTTCTCGCCCAACAAGGAAAACTATTTCCGGTTGGACGGCGGCGAGATTGACATCGTGCACAAGTACGAGACCAGCGCCCCGTTCGAGGTCGACAGCCGCAAGACGCTCAATCTCTACCCCATGGTGGCGCGCCAGGCGCTGCGCCAGTTTGAGCTGATGTTTCCCGGCCTGCCATCTGCCGCCGGCGACGACGCCGAAGCCGAAACCTCCGGCGAGCAGGCCGCGGAAGAGCGCATCCGCCAGCAGTTGGATCTGCTGCTCGATGCGGCCGGCGGCACACCGTTGATTTTTGTGCTGGCGCCCAGCGTCCCGGCGGTCAAAGACGGCGCCGTTGGCACTACCGACGAAAGCTACGAGCGGTTCAAGCAGATCATCAGCCGGCACAGCGCGAGCACGGTGGTCGACCCGCTGCCGCGCTTCATGGAGTTGGTGAAACAAGGGCATTTTCCGGTCGGCTTCTTTAACAGCGCCCAACCGGACCGCGGGCATCTCAACCGGCACGGCAACCGCGTGTTGGGCGAGCTGCTGGCTGATGCGATTGAAGAGGTGCTGCGATGAGTTTTGTGTCCGTGGAGTTTGCGGTTTTGCTGGTGGTGGTTTTGACGCTGCTGTTCCTGGTCAAAGCCCCGCTGCCGCGCAAGCTGGTTCTGCTGGCGGCCAGTTGCGTTTTCTACGCCTGGTGGGACTGGCGCTTCCTGGGTCTGCTTGCGTTTGTGACCCTGTTGGATTACTACATCTCGCAATGGCTGGTACACACCGTCGATCCGCGCCGGCGCAAACTGCTGCTGGTGATCAGCGTGGTCGCCAACCTGGGATTTTTAGGGTTTTTCAAGTACTTCAACTTCTTTATCGATACGCTCAACGCGGCGCTCTCCCCCCTGGGGTGGAATCTTGGCACGTTGAACATCATCCTGCCCATCGGCATCTCATTCTATACCTTTGAGACCCTCAGTTATGTGATCGACGTTTACCGCGGGGTGGCCAAACCGGCGCACTCGCTGCTGGATTATGCCATTTTTATCTCGTTTTTCCCGCGCCTGGTGGCCGGGCCAATCATGCGCGCCACCCAGTTTTTGCCGCAGCTTGAGCGCGGGCTGGTGCTCAACC
>CALDSL010000559.1 GCA_937920255.1 uncultured Anaerolineaceae bacterium
ACTGGTCTTCTCTCTCTTACTCTTTCTTCCTACCACTCTTCAGTTGTTAAGGTACGGTTGCTTCGAGGGGGATCCGCCACGCTCACCGTTCCGCCGGTTTTACCGACAGAAATGCCGATGCCCTATTCGCTCATCGGCCAGTTTTGCATTGTAGATCTGAGCCTCAACTGCTGGTCTTTACTTGTTACCGATCTGCCTCGCGGCGAGATCATTTCTTACTGCAAGACCCCTATTTTACACGCTCCCTCTGACATTGTCAAGGGTTTTCACGCAAAAACAACCGATGTTTATCGCTTCCAACGGTTGGGTCCCCAGCCCGTCCATGCTCTATTGTCCAGGTCCGCCGGAGGCAAGACCGCTGCAAAGAATTTGGACTCATATTGTAGCCAAATTCGCCTCGCGTGTCAAGTCATCCGTGTTGATCGACCGGATTTGGGAGCACCGTGCTGTCCCTTGTGGAGTCTGCTGTTCTGCTTTGATGGATTTGCCTTGTTGGGGGCGAAATCTGCCGTATTTCAGGCAACAGGGCGCTATTATACGACGGATGTCGATGATGTCAAGGGTTTTCCAAATGTTCATTCGATCCAATTTCCCGACCGGGAACTTATCCGCCGCCGCCGCGTCTTATGCTATAAGGGATGGCCCCTCCTTGCAACCATTACAGCACGGGTCAAAGCCCCCGCCTCATTGGGAGGGGCGGTCCCCTGCCCCTCCCAAACCGGCCGGCGAGAAATTCGATCTTCTACCTCCATGACAGGATGCTATAATCAGGCCCATGCGAGCAACGACTTATCCACGACAAAGCCTGCCTTCCATATTAAGGCAGTTGATGATTTCACTGGCGTTGGGGTTGATTTTCTTTATTGCCCTGTCCAGCGCGGCACTGATCGGTTTTCAACTGTGGCATTCGGGCGTGATCTATCCGGGCGTGCGCGTGGCCGGAATCGATGTCGGCGGCCTCACCCGCAGCGCCGCCTCGGCGCGCATCACCACGCAGTTCAACTTCCCGTCCACTGGCACCATTTTGCTGCGCGACGGGGGCCGCACCTGGCAGGCGACACCCGCCGAGCTGGGTCTGTTTCTCGACCCCGAGGCCAGTGTGGAACGCGCTTACCAGATGGGGCGCGAAGGCAGCTTTGGCCAGCGCGTGGGCGACCAGATGGAAAACTGGTATTACGGCACCGATCTCTCCCCCGCGTTTGTGTACGACCAGCGCCTGGCGTACAACTACGTGGCCAGCATCGCCCGCGAGATCGACCGACCGGTGATCGAAGCCAACCTGGGCGTGCAGGGAACCGAGGTCACCGTGCGCTCGGGCGAGATCGGCCGCACGCTGGATATTGAATCCACGCTCGGGCTGCTGGCTACCCAACTGCTTTCATTGCAGGATGGCGTTGTCAATCTGGTGATCGAAGAGACCCCGCCGGTTGTGCTGGATGCCACGCAGCAGGCGGAAGTGGCGCGTAATATATTAAAGGAACCGCTGACGCTGCGCCTGCCGGCTGGCGAACCTGACCAGAAAGAATGGGTGATCGAACGCCAGACGCTGGCCGGGATGTTGTCCGTCGAGCGCGGACCGCAGGGTTATCAGGTGGGCCTCAACTCCAGCCTGCTGCGCACCTATCTCAGCAATCTGGCTCCCAACGTGGATGTTTACCCGCAGAACGCGCGTTTCATCTTTAATGACGACACCCGCGAACTGGAAGTGCTGGAGGAATCCATCACCGGGCGGCGGTTGGATGTCGAAGAGACTCTCAAGGTGATCCAGGAGCAGGTATCGGCTGGGCATCACAACGTTCCACTGGTGTTTGAGGCCATTAAACCCGACGTGGAAGACACCGCCAAAGGTGAAGACCTGGGCATCACCGAGCTGGTGCACGCCGAAAGCTCCTACTTTTACGGCTCCAGCGCGTCGCGCGTGCAGAATATTCAGGCCGCGGCTGCCGAGTTCCACGGGCTGCTGATCCCGCCCGGCGCGGTATTTTCGATGGCTTCGGCCATGGGCGATATCAGTCTGGATAATGGCTACGCCGAAGCGATGATCATCCTGGGCGGCAAGACGATCAAGGGCGTGGGCGGCGGGGTATGCCAGGTGAGCACCACCCTGTTCCGCGCCGCGTTCTTTGCCGGTTTCCCCATTATCGAGCGCCACCCGCACGCTTACCGCGTCTCGTACTATGAGCGCGTGGCCGGCGGAGCGATCAATCCCAACTTCGCCGGGCTGGATGCCACCGTGTTCGTGCCGCTGGTGGATTTCAAGTTCCGCAATGATACTGACCACTGGTTGCTGATGGAAACCTACGTGGTACCGTCGGCATCGAGCATCACCTGGAAATTCTACTCCACCAAAGACGGCCGCAGCGTGGACTGGGAGACGACCGGGCCGGTCAACATTGTGCCGCCCAAAGAAACCGAATATGTGGAAAACATCGAACTGGCGGAAGGCGAGATCAAGCAGGTGGATTGGGCGGTGGAAGGCGCGGATGTGACCGTCAACCGCACCGTACTGCGCAACGGCGCGGTTTACTTCCAGGACAGCTTCAGCACGCATTACGAACCCTGGGCGGATGTGTTCGAATACGGCCCGGGTACCGAGCTGCCGGACGAAGATGCAGGGGAAGATGAGGGTGATTAGCCGGTTTCCGCCGGGGGTTGTATGCTGTGGTAAAATAAATTTTGATGATTCTTTACCCATGGAGGCTGTATGATCCGATCAGAACTGCTTGAGATCTTGCTGTGCCCGGTTTGCCTGCACGAAAACAAAGGCCAGTTGGATCTTCACCGGGATGCCTGGCTGGTGTGCCGCAATTGCGGGCGGAAATACCCCATCATTGAGGATATCCCCGTCATGCTGATCGAGGAAGGCGACAAATGGGCCAACACGGCTGTCGATCAACTTCCGGTCCCGCCTCCCAACGCTTAGCCGCGTACCATTCACTTCAGCAACCGGTCGCGGCGTTCCAGCCAGATTCACGAAGACAAAGGTTCGGAACCCGCGCACCGCATATGGATTATGAAATCTTATGTCACGTTACCAACCTCGTCCTGCACGTTCTCGCCGTCCTGCTTTTGATCGTTTCTCTCTGACAATGCTTATCGTTTTCGCGGTATTGGCTGTTATCGCCGGTATTGTGGTCTATTCGCTGGTAAGTGGTCTGGTGAAATCAACCACGTCGGTCAACCTGCCCGGCGCTCCGGTGAACGCCCCCAATACCGCCCCTGGCGGGCAGCCGGTGTTGGAAGGCACCGAGTTTGTCGTGCCGCTGCAAGAAGTAGACACCGGCCCCACCCCGCAGCCCTGGGATGGCGCCAGCCGCGTCACGGTTCTGCTGATGGGTCTGGACTACCGCGATTGGGAAGCCGGCGAATCGCCGCGCACCGATACGATGATCCTGCTGACGGTCGACCCGCTCAGCAAGACTGCCGGCATGCTTTCCGTTCCGCGCGATATGTGGGTCAACATTCCCGGCTCGGGTTACGGCAAGATCAACACCGCCTACTTCATCGGCGACAGCCAGAAGCTGCCCGGCGGCGGCCCCGGTCTGGCCATGGAAACCGTGCAGGCCTTTATCGGCGTGCCGATCCAGTATTACGCGCAGATTGACTTCTACGCCTTCGAGCGTTTCATCGACTCGATGGGCGGGCTGGACATGCACATCCGCCAGGAGATCACGGTTGATCCGCTCGGCCCCGGCAACACAGTTACCCTGGAACCGGGCGTGCAGACCCTCACCGGCGCGGTGGCCCTGGCCTATGCGCGCCAGCGCTACACGGAGGGCGGCGACTTCGACCGCTCGACGCGCCAGCAGGAAGTGATCATGGCCATCCGCGACCAGGTGATGAACTTCAATATGCTGCCCACCCTGGTTGCCAAGGCGCCGGAACTCTACAATGAACTGCAGGCCGGCATCCATACCAACCTGAACCTGCAGCAGGTGATCCAGCTCGCCTACCTGGCGCAGCAGATCGATCCGAAGAACATCAAGCGTGGCGTTATCGGCGCGGATATGGTGGCGTTCGAGAAGTCGCCGGACGGATTGGACATTGAGAAACCGCTGACCGACAAGATCCGCATCCTGCGCGACGAAATCTTCACCACCGGCGGGCCGCTCAGCCCGGCGGCGGTGGCGGCCGACACAGCCGAACTGGCCAGGCAGGAAGCCGCGCGCATCCAGGTGCAGAACGGCTCGCAGACTGCCGGCCTGGCGGAACTGACCACCCAGTACTTCCAGAGCCAGGGCCTGCAGATGGTGGCTCCCGCCAATGCCGACCGGGCTTACTCGCAGACGGTGCTGATCGATTACACCGGCAAGCCTTACACCATGAGCCAGTTGGCCAGCGTGATGAAGGTCGGCACCGCCAACATCTTCAGCCGCTTTGACCCCAACGCGCAGGTGGACGTGGTGGTCATCCTGGGCGAGGACTGGGCGCGCGAAAACCCGATGCAGTAAAACAAAACCAAAACAACAAAAAAAGAACGGCCGCAGAGACCGTTCTTTTTTTGTTGTTTTGGTACTACCCAGCTAGAAGGAAATATGAGGTGTTTGTTGTTTCTTTGCGCTACGCGCAAAGAAACAACAAACACCTCATATTTCCTTCAGCGTTTTATAGGTTTACGGCCGGAACCGGGTGCGGATGCCGCCCATGTACGGGTCGCCGCCCGGACGTTCGCACACCGGCGCCAGGATGCCGGTGGCCGGTTCCCCGGCGTCACCTACGGTGACGGTATAGCGCGCCTGCGGCGACATGAGAAAATCGGCATAGCCCGGGCCCATATCCGCCGCCAGGCCGGTGTAGAACACGTCCGTCTGCCCGCCCTCGGCCGTCACGCTGACGCGCACGCCGGGAAGCTGCTCGCCGTCCGCGTCCACCACGTACACCTGCAACAGCCCCTGCGGCAGCGCCGGGTCGCAGACTGCGTCGCTGCTGGTCAGGCGAAATACCAACCTCTCGGCCACCGGCGGGGTGGGGCTGGCAAAGGGCAGGAATGCCGGCGGCGGGGTGGCGGTGACCGCGCGGCGCGCGGGCGCGGTGGTGACGGTGACGATACCCGGCAGGCTCTGCGTAGGTCCGCCAGCCGTTTGCGGCGAGCGCAGCGCGGCCGCCAGGTCGGCCAGGGCGCGCGCCTCAGCGGCGCTGCCCGCCTGTGCGGCGTTCTGCGCCTGAGCATCAATGACCGCGGACAGGCGGTCTTCGCCCAACCGCTGAAGCCGCGCTTCGGCGCGGACGCGGTCGCCGTTGGCGGCGAAGGCCAGCGCGGCCAGCGCGCGGTAGCGGTCCTTATCGGCGGCGGGAAGCTGGCTCGCGGCGATCTGGTCGCGCGGCGCGGGTAAATAGAACCAGGTGTAAGCAAACCCCAGTGCCAGGCCAATCACCAGCCCGGCCAGGATCACCACCGACGGGCGCATGCTTCCGCTGTTCACGGCTGCGGCTCCGCGCTGGGCAGCGACTGCAAGCCGTGAACCAGCCGCGCCATCGTATCCAGATCAGATTGGGTGTATCCCAACTGAGTGGCGTTGATGATCGCTTCCTGCGCCACGCGCAGCACCGGCGGCGCGCCGAGTTGCGCCAGGCGCTGCGCGGCCGCGGCGGCATCGCCGTCGGCCGCGTACACTTCGGCCACCATCAGCACCCACTCGGTCTTATCCGGCGACTGCAAATCCTGCGCTGCGCCGGCAGGGGCGCGCAGGGGCGCGGCCGCCCACCCGGCGGCCAGCCCCAGCACAATCCCGATCGCCAGGCTGATGAGAAACCACAAAAAGCGACCGCCGCGCACGACCGATTATTCCTTCCCCAACATCGGCATCTTGATTCCGGTACGCTTCGCGGCTTCAATCGCGATCTCGTAGCCGGCGTCGGCGTGGCGAACCACGCCCATGCCCGGGTCGCTGGTGAGCACGCGCTCCAGCCGTTTGGCGGCCTCGGGCGTGCCGTCCGCCACGATCACCTGCCCGGCGTGCTGGCTGTAGCCGATCCCCACCCCGCCGCCGTGATGGAACGAGACCCAGGTGGCGCCGTTCACGGCGTTAATCAGCGCGTTGAGGATCGGCCAGTCACTGACCGCGTCGGTGCCGTCGATCATGCCCTCCGTCTCGCGGTTAGGGGAGGCCACCGATCCGGCATCCAGATGGTCGCGCCCGATGACGATGGGAGCTTTGATGATACCCTTGGCCACCAGTTCGTTGAACTTCAAACCGGCCCGGGCGCGCTCGCCATATCCCAGCCAGCAGATGCGCGACGGCAGCCCCTGGAAGGGCACCTTCTCGCGCGCCATCCGCAGCCAGCGCTGCAGGTGGGCGTCCTCGGGGAACAGCTCGGCCACGGCTTCGTCAGTGCGGTAAATGTCTTCCGGGTCGCCCGAGAGCGCCACCCAGCGGAATGGGCCTTTGCCTTCGCAGAACAGCGGGCGGATGTAAGCCGGCACAAAACCGGGAAAGTCGAAGGCGTTGTGCACGCCGTAATCGTAGGCGCGCTGGCGCAGGTTGTTGCCGTAATCGAATACTTCGGCGCCGCGCTGCTGGAAGGCCAGCATAGCCTCGATGTGCTTGGCCATCGACTGCATCGAGCGGCGGTAATATTCCTGCGGGTCGTTGCGGCGCATTTCATCCGCCGCCAGGTTGGTGACCCCGGCGGGAACGTACATCATTACATCGTGGGCCGGCGTCTGGTCGGTGACCACATCGGGGATCACGCCGCGCACCACCAGCTCGGGATAAATCTCGGCGGCATTCCCCACCAGGCCAATCGACCGCGGCGTGCCGTTCTTCACGGCCTCATCCACCAGGGTCATGGCTTCTTCAAGCGTATCGACCACCATGTCCACGTAGCCCAGTTCGCGGCGGCGCTCGGCGCGCGCCGGGTCAACTTCGACTACCAGACCCACGCCCTCATTCATGGTGATGGCCAGCGGCTGCGCGCCGCCCATCCCACCCAGGCCGGCGGTGAGCACAAACTTGCCGCGCAGCGAGGGCCAGCCACGCTGTTTGGCCAGCGCGCCCAGGGTCTCATACGTACCCTGCAGGATGCCCTGCGTGCCAATGTAGATCCACGAACCGGCCGTCATCTGGCCGTACATCATCAAGCCGCGCGAAGAGAGCCCGTCGAAATGCTCCTGCGTGGCCCAGTGCGGCACCAGGTTGGAATTGGCGATCAACACGCGCGGCGCGTCCGCGTGGCTCTTGAAGATGACCACCGGCTTGCCGGACTGCACCAGCAGGGTTTCATCGTCTTCCAGGTTGCGCAGCGATTCGAGGATGGCGTCATACGCTTCCCAACTGCGGGCGGCGCGTCCCCGGCCGCCATACACCACCAGGTCATCCGGGCGTTCGGCCACTTCGGGATCCAGGTTGTTCTGGATCATGCGATACGCGGCCTCCGTCTGCCAGGATTTGCAAGTCAACTGCGTGCCCCGCGGGGCTTTTACCGGGCGTGGACCAGACATAGACAACCTCCAGGTTGGGAAATTGGGTTACCTTCCCATTATACCCCGAGGATTGCTTCCAAACATTGATCTACGTGCTCGATCACACCCGCTTGATGCGGTGTCCGGCGCGGATCAGCGTGGCGATGGCGCGCTCGTATTGCCCGGCGCGCACCAGCACGTAGTCGGTATCATAGGTACCCACGGCCAGTACGCTGATGCCCTCTTTGGCCAGAGGCTGGAGAATGGAAGCCAGGATCCCAACCAGGGCAAAATCGAACGGCCCATCCAGCTTGAGCGCGCGCCAGTCGCGGGCGCATTTCACATCCGCCGGCACCCTGTCCTCATCACAGATGATGGACAACTCATCCGCGGTGCGGGTGATCGAACAAAAGTCCGCCTGCCAGGCCCACGGCGGCAGCTCGGCGTCCGGGTCGAAACGACAGGCAGCCAGCCGTTTTTCCATGGTCGAAAGAGACAAAATGACATTGGCCATCACCCGCTCCTATCTCGCGCGCTTGCGGCTCATCCGCGCGCGCCATACCATGCGCGTGAACTGCACAATATGCCGGCCGTAGCGAATATGGCTCTTTTCTCCCGCGTATATTGTGCGAATGGGAACCCAATCCAGCAGCATGCCCCCATTAACTGCCTGGATGATCATATCCACTTCAAACTCCCACATGCCTTCTTTACTGTGAAACATGGCTTCCATCAATCGCCGGCTGACCAGGCGGTAGCCGGATTGGTTATCGGGAATATGCTGCCCCATGGCCCATGAGAACATCCACGTGCCCAGCGTGTTGGAGGTTTTGCGCGGCTGGGGCATCTTGCGGAAATCGCGCGCACCGATGATCAGGTCGGCTTTGCGCAGCCGGTAGGCCTCCAAAAAAGCGGGGATCTCCTCCGGGTCGTGCTGGCCGTCGGCGTCCAGGGTAATCACAGCTTCACAACCTTGATCGAGCGCGTGGCGAAAGCCGAGCAGCAGCGCCGCGCCCTTGCCCTGGTTGGGGGTTTGCACCACCACCTCCGCGCCGGCTTCCTTGGCAACGGCCGCGGTACGGTCTTTGGAACCGTCATCCACGACCAGCACGGGCAGGTATTTGCACGCCGCGCGGATGACCGCTGCCACCCGCTCTGCCTCATTATAGGCCGGGATCAACGCCAGGATATTGGGTTTGGTGTCCGGTTGCATGGAGCCTCTTTCTCTACAGTACGGCTTTCGCCAGCGCTTCCAGCCGGTCGATACCGTCCAGGTCCAGCCATTGCAGCATCACGCGCAGCACGCCGGCCTGTTCCAACCGCGCAAGCTGGTCTTTCACCTGCCCGGGTTCGCCAAAGATGATTCCGCGCTCGCGCAGTTCATCCGCGCCGCGGCCTTTCATCTGCTCGCGCAGTTCATCCGCGCTGCGGCCAAAGCGCAGCCCGGTCATCATTGTGCGGCGCACGCTGGCGGGGTCACGCTCGTTCTCCTGCAGGTACGTGTCCACCACGCGGTTGAGTTCTTCGAACTTCTCGGCCGGGATCAATACCGCGTTCCACTCGTCGGCATAGCAGGCCACCAGCGGCAGGGTCAGCTTGACGCCGTTGCCGCCGATCACCACCGGCGGGCCGCCCGGGCGCTGCGGGCGCGGCAGCAGGATGGCGTCATACAGACGGTAGTAATCGCCTTCAAAGCTGACCGGCGTGTCGCTCTTGAGCAGTCGGGTGATCACCTGCAAGCCTTCCTCAAAGCGCACGAAGCGCTCGCGCGGCGGCAGCAGATCGAAGCCAAAATTTTGATGCTCGCGTTCCTGCCAGCCCGCGCCCAGCCCCAGGCGTAGCCGCCCGCCGGAAAGATCATCCACCTGCGCGGCGATACGCGCGGTGAACACCGGGTTGCGGAATGACACCGGCGATACCAGCGGTCCGAACTCGATCCGGCGCGTGTTGCTGGCCAGCCAGGTGAGCGAAATCCACAGTTCCAGCGATTCTTTATCGGGCGGAGCCGCGTTGGTGAAATGGTCGGAGCGGTACAACCCCGCGAAGCCCAGGTCTTCCACCGCGCGCGCAAGGCGCATCCAGCGCTGCCAGGTCAGCCCGTCCTGTCCTTCAATCATGATCGCAATGTCCATCATATTCCCTCCAAACAATCAACGCGGCGCTAGCGGCACCAAGGCTCGGCCACCGTCCCACCGACGGTGCTCTCATTGACGCGCCAGTGTTTCCAGGGCACCTGACCGGCCAGGGCATCCAGTACCAGCACCCCCGATTCCTGCTCGCCGTCCGCGCAGGTAACATTGACCTGCACATCCAAGACGCTGCGCCCGTCCTCGCCGGTACGTTCCTCGCCCACCTGCACGCCGGCGAGATTGAACTGCGTTCCAACCGAGCGCGAGAGACAGATTTCCGAACAGCCGGCTTCCACGTTAAAGTACTGCGGGCGCACCCAGCAGTTTTCAATGCGGCCGAAATCACCTGTGGACACTGCCGTGGTATAGCCGCGCGCTACCGCCTCCGCGCTGCGGTCGAAGCTGGCAGAGCATAAATCGTAAAACGTGTTACGAACCGCAAAAATAGCGCAGGCAGCCACCAGCGCCAGCCCAAGAACAAGGATCAAGATGCGCCGTTGGCGCGCTGCTCTGGCTACAAATTGCTCATCAGCCATAAATCTTACCTGCCTTGTCCCAGTACGGTGTCGTGATACAGCGCCAGCAATCCGGCCTCGCGTTCTGGCGAGAGGCCAGCCCTGGGCTGGTGATCGGCCGGGCGTACACCGGCCCACGCCAGCGTGTCGCGGACGGTTTCGTCCAGTGGCCGGAATGCCAGCCCATCCGCGAGCGCCCGGCTGATGTCAAACTGGAAAAAGCCCGCCATTTGCAGGTCGCTGGCGGGAACCCACAGTGGAAGTTCCATCCACGGCCCCACTTGCTGCTTCAGCAGAAAATCCTCCGGCACCCAGGTGAAGCTGGCGTTACTGCCGCTCACCTCGCGGCAGATTTCCAATAGCGTTCCCATCCCCACCGGTTGCTGGGGCCCAACGGCATTGTAAACACCGCCCTTTTGCTCTTCGACCATGCGGATGATCCATTCCGCCAGGTCGCGCACGTCGATGAACTGCACGCCGCGCTGCGGCTGCCCGGGCGCCAGCACCTCCCCGCCGCGTGCCACGCGCACCGGCCAGTAGGTAAAGCGGTCGGTTGGGTCATGCGGCCCGACGATTAACCCCGGGCGTACGATCAACGCGCCATCTCCGAACCCCGCCTGCACGCGCTGCTCGCACAGCACTTTGAGCGGCCCGTAGGTATTTTCATCCACGGTTTCCACCTGCTCATCTTCCATTTTTGCCAGCGCGGCATTCTCATCCTGCCCGGTAAGACTCGTATCGGCGTACACAGACAAGGACGAGATAAAAGTGTAATGCGGGGCGGCGTGATTCAAGCGGTCTACGGATTTATTCACCACGCGCGGCACATAACCGCTGGGGTCGATGACGGCATCCCAGGTGCGGCCGGCCAGCGGGTCGAGCGTGAGGGTGCGGTCGCCATGCAGTTCTTCCACATCCGGGAACAGGCCCGGCGTGGTACCGCGATTATACAGGGTGACAGTGTGACCGCGTTCCAACGCGGCGGCGGCCATCGCACGCCCGGCAAAGCGCGTGCCGCCCAGGATCAAAATTTGCATCATTTCCTCCGCTGTTCTATCGAGGGCCCCATCGCAATTGGTATTGTACGCATTATTTTACGCCGAAAATGGAGAAACACAGCGCGCGGGCGGAAGAACTTTCAACTCTTCCCGCCCGCGCTTGCATGGGTACACCTGGGCCACAGCAGCCCCGCTACGGCACAATGCTGACCGGCTCCAGCGCCACTGGCTGGTTTAATAATTCCAGGGCACGCAGCAGTTGCGTATCGCGGCTGGCCGCGACATCTTCCGGCCGCATACCAGGCAGTGACAGCGGGTTGAGCGGCGCCACCCCATTTTCCAGCGCCACTTTCTCATCCGGATCGATGCCCTTGTGCCAGATGACTCTGCCATTGGGGGTCAGCCATTCCTCGGTCGCCAGCAGCAGCGCCGACCCATCGGACAAATTGAACTGGTTGAGCACCGTGCCCGTCCCGAACGTGGTCTCACCCACCAGGCGTGCCCGCTGCGCGTCCTGCACGGCGCCGGCTACGATCTCCGACGCGGAGGCCGAGCCGCGATTGATCAGCACCACGAGGGGCATGTCGGCGGCGATGCCGCCCGGCCGTGCCGGCAACGGTGAGACATTCCCAAACGCGTCTTTCTGCTGCATCACCACGCCACCGTCCAGAAACTGGCTGGCGATGGTGACCGCCTCCTGCAGCAGCCCGCCCGGATTATTGCGCAGATCGAGCACCACAGCCTGCAAACCCTGATCCTGCGCCTCTTCCAGCGCCTGCTGGAGCTCTTTGCCCACGCCGCGCGTAAACGCCGAAACACGCAGGTATGCCACCGACGTGCCGGGCACCGGGCTCCAATCCACATTATCCAGGGGAATGCGGGCGCGCTGCAAGGTGACCTCGCGAGCGTCGCCGCTGTCGTTTTTCACGATGGTCAGATCGACGCTGGTGCCGGCCGGGCCTTTGATCTTGCCTACAATTTCTTCGAGCGGCAGGCCGGTGATCTCCTCGCCGTTGACTTTCTGGATCACATCCCCCGGCTGGATGCCGGCTTCCGAGGCTGGAGAACCGTCGATAGGCGCGACAACCATCAACTGGCCGTTCTCCATCTGCACTTCCACGCCAATGCCCT
>CALDSL010000560.1 GCA_937920255.1 uncultured Anaerolineaceae bacterium
CACGAATAATACTTTAAGTTTTATTCGTGCAATTCGTGATGCGTTTTTCCGCTCATCGCCGATTGCAAATTGCTATGCCGCCCGGGATGGTATAATTTCCACCTGTTCAGCCTCGTTTAAAAACATCGCCGAATTTTGCGCGGCGTTTCGCAGGAGCAAAGTTATGACATACCCCGTAGACCAGCGCGAACTTACCATCCACGTCAACAACGGCAACTGGTATTTACGGCCCATCCCCGGCAAGAGCATTCTTGGCCCGGTGGATTACGGCTGGCAGCGTTATAACCTGTACCCCGACAGCTTCACCTTTGGTGAAGGGCTGCTGGCGGGCAGCAGCATCCCCGGCTCGCGCCGGCTGGTGTTCTGCGCCTGGAGCCCGCAGTGGGAAGGGTTTTACGTCTCCAGCATGGGCGGCGCGGCCTATACCTTCCACGGCGTGGGCGTCAACTATGTGGCGCTGCGCGGGCGCGCGCCATCTCCCAGCGCGCTGATCCTCAACCACAAGAACGGCGAGATCCACGCGCGGCTGGAGCCGGTCAACCACGAGCTGATCTGGACGCGCTACGCCAGCCCGGAGGGAGCACCGCTGACCGGTTTTTACGCGCTGCAGCAGGCGCTGTTTGACCGCTACGCGCCCGAGTACACCCCCGGCCGCGTGCGCGTGATGGCCGTCGGCCCGGCCGCGCACTACACCGAAGAAGGCGCCATTGGCTCAAACCCGGTGCGTCGCAAGGGCGACGTGATGCAGTTCAGCCCGGTGGTCGATTGGGCCGGGCGCGGCGGGTTGGGCAGCCGGCTGCTGCAGGCGCATAACGTGGTGGGCATCGTCTTCGGCGGCGATTGGGAAGACCCCGACCTGCGCGATTCGGCCGAGATTGACGCCTACTTCCTGGAGCATTTCGGCAAGAAGACGCTGCAAACCGACCTGGCCGTCACCGAAAAATACCGCTACGTGCCCGAGTTCGAAACCGGCGGCACGTTCGGGGTGAACATGCGCGATATGAACGAGCGCATCCTCAGCTACAACTACACCAGCATCTACGCCAGCGACGAAGAGCGCCTGCGCCAGCACGAGGATTTCATCCTCAAGCATTACCTCAAGCAGTTCAACGAGGAAACCATCAAAACCAAGAGCTTTATGCACTGCGGCGAGCCGTGCCCGGTGGTGTGCAAGAAGCTGTACGGCCCGTACAAGAAGGATTACGAGCCGTACCACGCGCTTGGGCCGCAGGTGGGCGTATTTGACCAGCGCGCTGCCGAGCTGCTCAACGACCACATCGACATGATGGGCTTTGACGCCATCCAGACCGGCGGCACGCTGGCCTGGATCATGGAACTGGTGGCCGAGGGCCTGATAGACCCCGAGCAGTATGGTTTTCCCGCCGCCAGTGAGATGAAGTTTGGCTTCACCGCCAGCAGCGAGGAATTCGACCTGGCGCAGGACAGCATGAAAAACGCGCAGTACGCCATGGCGGTCACCGACGCGATCCTGTTCGACTCGCGCGCCGAGCTGTTCCGCCGCGGCATCCGCGCCGCCGCGCGCGAGCTGGACCGCGCGCACGGCACCCGCACCGTCGACCGCGCCGTCTTCCTGGCGCACGGCGATGGTGGCCATATGGTTCCCAACCAGTACTGGGTGCCGGGGATGCTATCCTCCATGCCAATGATGGGCAAGTATTACGTTTATTATGGCAACGACTTTGTGCCGCCCTACGAGCTGGGCCGTAAAAACGTGGAGCGCATGACCTACGAGTTGTTCAGCGACAACACCGGCATCTGCCGTTTCCACCGCAAGTGGTCCGAGACGATCACCGACGAAATCCTGATGGCGCACTACGGGCTGGAGTTGGATTACAAAGCCCACCAGTTCCACCTGGCGCGGCAGATCGCCGAGCGCGAGATGCCCAAGAGCCAGCCGTGGTTGAGCACGCGTATTGTGGATATGATCGTCGGGTTCCTGGATCAGTGGAAGCGCGACGGCCTGGAAGATCCGCGCCTGCACGAATGGCTGGAACGCTTCGCGATCGACAGCCAGGAAGCCGCGCGCGCCTGGTGCGAAGAGGTGGAACGCGGCATCCGGGACGCGTTTGCCGCCGGGCCGGACGCGGTGCCCAACATGCTTACCGATGGGCAGAAGAAGCGCCTGGACAACATCCCGCCCGCCGCCTGACGCTTTTCCCGGGGGAGGAAAATCCCCGCTTGCCAGCGCGGCCCGCACGCTTATACTCTGGTAGAGACGCAGGATTTGCGTCTCTA